>JBKHXC010000433.1:0-7207 GCA_046566225.1 Acidimicrobiia bacterium | reverse complement strand
AGCGCTGCATTGAAGATTGCTCGGAGGACTCCGTACTGCCGCCGGACTGTGCGAGGTGCAGCGTCACCGGACCACTTCGAAACCAAAGCCTGCACCTCCTGAGGCGTCACTGCGCTCACCGGACGATTCTCGAGGGCAGGCAGAAGGTGACACCTCACGATGCTCTCGTCCCGTGCCAACCCTGAAGCGCGCTTCCCGGGATTCGCTACGAGCCAGTAACGGGCCACGTCGCCGAACTTCGTGTCGCCCTTCCTCGGATCGATCCAAGAGCCGCGTGAACGGTCAGCGCGTTCGCGGGCCTCGAAGGTCTCCGCTTCGCGCTTGGTGCGGAACGTTCGCTTGTAGAGCCGGCCGGCGGGATCGCGCAGGCGAACGTCGTACCTGACGCCCCGAGCCGTCTTGCGCACATGCACACTCAAGGCTGCCCACCCTTTCCTGCGTCGTCCTCCGGTCGGGTCGAGTTCAGGTGGCAGTCTCGAGTCGGCGGCCGCCGGCTTCCGATCGCAGCCGCTCGACGTAGTCGGCAACGGCTGCGGTCGGCACCCGGCGGGCACCGCCGATGCGAACGGACTCCAAGACGCCCGACGCGATCAGCTCGAAGACCTTCGTTCGCCCGATGCCGATCAAGCCAGCCGTCTCCTCAACCGTCAACAGCAGTTTGTCCATCTGGTCTCCATCCCTCCTTCGGTCGCGCCGCTGCGCGCTCGTCGTGTTGCCTCACCGCCACTACTTGTCGGCCCCACGCTCGGCGGGCGCGTCCCGTCGCCGGCGTCCGGGTGACAGCCGACGGTCGCGCTCTTGCGATGCGCTGTCGCGCGGGCGGGGCGCACGCTGAATGCGGTCGGGCCTGAACGTGCGGACCATCTCGTGCCCTGGGCGGCCGCCGTAGACCTCGACCTCGACCACGTCCCCGGTCGCACGGTTGACTCTGATGGCGCGGATCCGCGCCACGAAGCCGTTCCGCCTTCCGGTGGTGGGCCGCACCCGGACGACGTCGCCGAGGCGCATGACGTGGCGGCGGACCACGTAGCTGTCGGCATGAGCGAGGTTTACGTTTTTCTGCGTTGGTTGCATTCTTTCTCCGTCTAACTACTCTTACCGCATGGCACTACGACGATTCCTGCACTTCGTGATGGTCCTCGTCAGCGAGATGGGGTCCCTGCTGCTCCTGTGGCTGTGCCGTCCTGCGGACCTCACGGCACACGTGGCTCTCCGCCCCCAGCTCGCGGAGGCGCAGGCCGAGGACGTTCTCGTCGCTGTGGTCTGGGTCGTCGCGGTCGCGGTCGCCGTGTGGCTGCTCGCTTCCACGCTCGTCTACCTGGCGGTCAGCGCCCTGCGACTCCCGGCCGCCGCGCGCCGTGGCGGGTGGGCGACCCTGCCCGGCGTTCGCCGAGCCGTCGACGGGCTCGTCGCCGGATCGATCGTCGCCGGCGCCGCCCTCGGGACCGCCGCACCCGTCCTCGCCCAGGCTCCCGCGGCGGTCCCAGGGCCCACCTACGTCCCCCGGCCGGCCGGCGACGGTCCGGGCTACGTCCCCGTGCCTGCCGGCGACGGTGCACCGCCCGCCACGACGACGACCCTCCCGGTGCGGCGGCCCGATCGAATCGTGGCTCCCCCCACTCGGGAGACGACTCACCGTGTCCAGCCAAGCGAGCACCTGTGGGGCATCGCCAGCGCTCATCTCGCCAGCGCCAGTGGCCGACCCGCCGACGACCTGCGGCCCGCCGACGTCGCCCCCTACTGGCGCCGCCTGGTAGACGCCAACACCGGCCGCCTCCGCTCGGGCGACCCCGACCTCATCCACCCCGGCGAGGAAGTCGTCCTGCCGGACATCGAGGAGGGCCGGTAGCGACATCACACCACCGCCTCGTCGATGGTGCGCGAGTCGGTAGCGGTGAACTCCTGCTCGTCGTCGGCCAGGTGGTGGTCGACCACGAACCGCTGCTGGCCCACGATCCACAGGGCGCTGCCCTGCTCCAGGGTGGTGATGCGCTTGCGGTCGGAGGCGCTGAGACCGAGCAGCTCGGCGGCGGAGCCGATCTCGCCGTCGGGTTGGGCGTAGATGACGCGGGTCTCAGTGTCGGACAGCAGGCCCTCGGAAAGCGCCCGCTGCTCGGAGCCGGCGTCGCCGGTGGCGACCAGGTCGGAGAGGCGGTGGATCACGAGCACGTTGGCGATCCCGTACAGGCGGGCCAGCTTCAGGCTGGAGCGCAGCCACCGGGCCGTGCCCAGGTGGTGGAGCAGGCGCCACGCCTCGTCGAGGACCAGGAACCGACGGCCGGCGTCGGGACGGGCCACCGCGGCCTGAATCCAGGCGGTGGCGCAGGCCATGAGGATGGCGAGGCTTCCGTCGTCGGCCAGGCCGGACAGGTCGAGCACCACCGCCGGGCCGTCCCAGTCGACCTCCACCGTGCTCTCGCCGTCGAACATGCCGGCCAAGTCGCCCGAGCACAGCCGGCGCAGCTCGAGGGCCACGTCGTGGCTGGCCCTGGCCAGCTCGGCGGCGGTGGTGCGGATCTGGGCGGCGGCCGCCTCGGTGGGGTCCAGCAGGGCGGCCGCCACCGCCGGCAGCGTCGGCACCCGGTCGGTGACCGAGGCGAGGGCCAGCTGGCAGGCCGCCTTCTCGATGGGCACCAGGTCCCGGCCGAGCGCCGCCGTCACGATCGACTGCAGGAGGTTCAGCCGGCGCCGGACCACCTCCTCGGGGGGCAGCGACGCCGCCCCCGGGCCGGCGTCGAGCGGGTTGAGGCGCACACCCGATCCGGGGCGCAGCCGCACCGGCTCCACACCCAGCTTCTCGGCCAGCCCGGTGTACTCGCCCTTGGGGTCGAGGACGGCGGCGCGGATGCCGAAGTTGGAGGCCCGCCACAGCAGGGTCTTGACCAGCGCCGACTTGCCCCGCCCGATGTGGCCCGCCACCAACATGTTGGGGTTGGTGAGGACGTGGGGGTAGAGGAGCCAGGGGTCGAAGGCGAACGCCGCCCCCGTCCACTCGGCGCCGATGTAGATGCGCTCGCAGCCGAGCCCCGAGGCGGCCTGGAACGGGTAGAGGGCGGCCAGGTTGGCCGTGGTGGCCCGGTGGGCGGGACGGGTAGTCACCGCAGGCCCCGGGCTAGGGGGAGGGTGTAGGTGAAGGCCACGTCCTGCTCGCCGTACAGGCGGCGCAGCTCCAGGCCGGCGTCAGCGGCCAGGTGCTCGACCTCGGCGCCCGCCGCCTCCAGCCCGGCCGGGTCGAGGGCGGAAACGGTGACGAAGACCGAGAAGCGGTACTCGGCGTGCCCGACGGCCAGCTCGGCCTCCCGGGCCAGCAGGTCCTCGTGCGTGCGCCGGCGCCGGGCCGAGGGGAGGTACCCGGCCTTGGCCCGCAGCTCCTCGTCGGCCACGTGGCTGGCGTGCGCCGCCTCCACCGCCCGAGCCGCCGCCGACGGGGGGACGGGCTCTGCCACCAGCGCCACCGAGCGCATGGCGGTGGTGCACACCAGCAGCGGCGCCAGGAACCCGGCCCGCACGTCGCGCCGGGGCAGCTCGGCCACCCAGTAGGTGGCGTGCAGCCCCGAGTCGCTGCGGTAGTGGTCCCACTCGACCCGGGTGGCCAGCGGCCAGGCGCCGGCGCCGGCCACGCCCGCCTTGTCGGGGTGGCGGCGGGCCCGGACGGCCAGCGGGCGGGCGGCGGCCGGGTCGAAGGCGCCCCGCACCACCCCGGCCAGCCGGCGCGGTCCCAGCACCTCCTCCACGTCGACGTCGGCCTGGCGCAGCCGGTCGGTGAGGGTACCCAGCTCGCGCAGCACCACCTCGGCCGCCCCGGCGTCGCCGCCGCCCGCCTGGGCGATGGCACGGCGGGCCCGCCGCCCGCCCACCGACACGGCCACGAAGCACTCGTGCGCCTGGGTGGCCGGCCCGGCGTCGGCCACCAGCTGCGCGTAGGAGGCCCGGGCCGGATGGTCGGCGCCCAGCACGCCGTGGTCGGCCAGGTGGGCGGCCATGGCCCCGGCGTCGGACGGCAGGGCCCGCTCCACCCAGGCGATGCGGGTCACCGGCGAGCCCTCCTGGTCGACGCCGGCCAGGGCGTGGCCCCACGCCTCGGCCAGGCGGTCCTGGTCGGCGGCGTCGAGCAGCCCGAACGGCTTGGACCGGCACGACAGCACCCCCGTCCACGTCCCCGCCCGGGCGTCGCGCACCACGGCGGCCGCCGTGGTGGCGCCGGGGCGGCGGGCCCGCAGCAGCGTGGTGCCGGCCAGCGGGGGCGGCGGCTCGGCCCACTCGGTGGACGGCGACAGGCCGACGCCGGGCAGAGACGAACGCCAGTCCTTGCGGCGGAGCAGGACCACGCCGGCCCAGCGGGCCACCACCGGCGCCCACTCGTCGAGCGCCCGGCCCCGCAGGCGCCCGAGCGCCACGGGGGCGCCGGCGGCCAGGACGCCCACCGCCAGGCCCAGCCCGGCGCCCGAGGGCACCGCCACCATGGCCGCCACGGCGGCGAGGGTGGCAGCGGCCAGGACCAGGACCTGGGGCAGGCGCAGGCCCACCAGCACGCCCTTGTGCTCGGGGCGGGCGAAGCGGAAGGCGGCGGGCGGCGCGCTCACCGCCGGTCCCTGCGGGCGGGCGCGGCGGGCGGGTCGGGCGGCGGCGGGCGGCGGGTCGGGGCCGCGAGGGGCGGGCCGGGCGTCGCCGCTGGCCCCTTGGTGGCAACCCGGCGGGCGGCCCGGGCGGGGCCGGCCGCCATCGCGGTGGCCGCGGTGGCCGGCCCCGCCGCTGCGGCGGCCCGGGTGGCGCCCGCCGGCGCGACAGTGCGGGCCGCCGGTGCGGCGGTGCGTGGGCCCCGCCGGGCGCCGCCGCCGGCCAGCTGGCGCGCGTAGAACACGCTGGACATCCGGGGCGTGGCCGCCCGCACGGCGCGCCGTCCCTGGCCCTCCAGCGACGAAAGGGTGGCCATGGAGGCGACCGGGATGAGCTTGAACAGGGCGAAGGGGGCGAAGGCCGCCAGCAGCAGCATGCCGGCGGCGCCCACCAGGGCCCCGAAGCCCTCCTGGGCGGCCAGGCCCGAGCCGGCCAGGGACAAGGCCACGACGATGACCAGCTTGGACAGCACCAGGGCCACGATCACCTCGAGGAGGCGGCGCAGCCACGGCGACAGGGCGGGCCAGATGTAGGTGGCGAACCCCAGGGGCAGGAAGGCCACGGTGAGGTAGACAGCGGCCTCGCGCACCACCAGCTCGAGCCACACCACCAGGGCGACCAGGGCCATGAGGACGGCCAGGAGCACGGCCCCGAAGGCGGCCGCCCCGCCGGGGCCGGCGACCGCGGAGACCACCAGGGCGGCCATGCCGGACAGGAAGTTCTCGGTGTCGGCCCCCAGGCTGCGGGCGGCGAACACGGAGGCGGCGTCGACGGCGCCCAGCAGCGCCTCCACCACCACCACGGCCGCCGCCGTGCCCAGGGCGGCCACCGGCAGGTTGGCCACCGCCCGCCCCACCAGGCCGGCCGAGCCCGTGACCACCCCGTGGACCACGGCCAGGATGAGCATGGGGGCGAACAGCCCGAGCGAGATCAGGGCCAGGTCGTCGTAGCGCTGGAGGAACCACGCCCGGCCGCCCTCGCCGGTGCCCGACAGCCGGGGTTGGGTGCCGGACAGGATGGCCTGGCCGGCCGAGGACAGCAGGCCGGCGGCGCCCGACGCCACCCACGACGACAACGCCCCGAGGGCCCCCTCGGCCACGGTGGCGGGCACCGAGGCGACGGCCTGGCCCACCGCCCCGAGCGCGTCGCCCAGCTCGCACACGGCGCCCACCACGGGCAGGTTGCAGGCGTCGAGACCGGGGCCGGGCTGGGCCGTCGCCGCCCGGGCGGGGCCGGCGGTGGCCAAGCACAGGGCCGCCGCCAGCACCACCGCCCCCCTACGGCGCCGGCGCATGGCGCAGGTCCTCCCAGTCGCCCACCGCCGCCAGCACGGCGGCGGGAGTGTCGGGCCCGTCGGCGGCCGGCGCCGGCACCGGTCCCGGCCGGCGCGACCACGCCCACACCTTCCAGGCGCCGCCGTCCCACACCAGCTCCACCGAGTTGGTCGACCACACCTCGGTGGCCTCGGTGCGGCCCTCGATGAGCACCACGCCCACGCTCCACACCTCGACCCGGGCGCGGGCGCCGTCGAAGGCGGCCACCGTGTAGGACACCGGCACCTCCCGCACCAGCACCCGGGCGCCGGGCAGGGCGGCCCGGCCCTCGGCCACCGCCCGGTCGAGCACGGCCAGGCCCTCCAACATGCGGGCGGCCACGCCCGGCGAGCCGGGGGCCGACAGCCCGCCCAGCACCCGCTCCCGCTCGGCCGGGTCGGCCTCCACCAGCCCGGGCAGCACCCCCAGGTAGGACACGGCGGCGACCGCCGCCCCCCGCCGGTCCCGCCCGGGGCCGTCGGCCCCGGCGCCGCGGTCGAATTCGGTGCCGCCGGTGGCGGCCGGGGCGGCCGGGCGCACGTCGCGCTCCCCGTCGCCGCCGGCCGGCGCGCCGGGGCGCAGGGCCACGGCCACCACCAGGGCGACGGCGACCGGGACGCCGGCCGCCGCCCACGACGGGATCCGGCGGGCGCCCATCAGATCTGGCCCCCGAGGGCGGTGAAGAAGTTCACCAGGGCGGCCGCCCCGCCCACGATCACCGCCCCGAACATGCCGAGCAGGACCATGCGCTTGCCCGCGCCCACCTGGCCGTAGTGGCTGCCCGCCGCCCCCACGGCCCACAGCACCGCCCCGCCCACGATGGCGCCGGCCAGCACCACCAGGGCGAACGCCGCGCTGCCGTCCACCAGCTGCTGGAGCTGGCGCCCGCCCGGCAGGTCGCCGATGTCGGGGTCGACCTTCACCTGGCCCACCACCACCGCCACCCGGTCCGCCACCCCCATGACCATCACCAGTATCCGCTTCCCTCCTCTTTCCGCAGGATGTCGCCACCCTACGCCTGTTGACAGCGTTTGTTATATGTGGTTTACGCTATCTGCGTGCTGAGGCGCAACCCCTACGTCGGTTGGAGCCGTTGGTGGGTGTGATGCGGGTGGTGGGCGCCGGCATGGCGGTGAGCGCCGCCCTGCCCGTGGGGGCGGCCGCCGTGGTGGCGGCCGGGGTGGGGAGCGCCGCTCCGAGCGCCGAGGCGCTGGCCGACATCCCCGCCCCCCTGCTCGCCGCCTACGAGCGCCCGGCCGCCACCTGCCCGGGACTTC
>JBKHXC010000432.1:0-2238 GCA_046566225.1 Acidimicrobiia bacterium | reverse complement strand
GGTATAGTGCTAGGCCGAAAATGGACTTGCAACTTCGCTGGTAGGTGTAGCCGAGGAAGGGGGCCAAAAATGGGCCCGTGGGGGGGGGGGGGGGGGGGCCCGGGGGGCGGGGGGCGGGGCGGTGCGCATGAACGCCGGCGGCCACGGCTCCGACGTCGCCGCCACCCTGGTGTCGGCCCGGGTGGTGGACCTGGCCGGCGGAGGCGGCGGGGAGCGGGCGGCCGCCGACCTCGGGCTGGGCTACCGGCGCTCCGACGTGGGCGCCGCCGACGTGGTGGTGGAGGCCACGTTCTCCCTGGCCCCCGGCGACCGGGGGGCGTGCGAGGCCCGCATCGCCGAGATCGTGCGGTGGCGGCGGGAGCACCAGCCCGGGGGCCAGAACGCCGGGTCGGTGTTCACCAACCCCCCGGGCGACTCGGCCGGGCGCCTGGTCGACGCCGCCGGCCTCAAGGGCCTCCGGGTGGGGTCCGCCACCGTGTCGGCGAAGCATGCCAACTTCGTCCAGGCCGACGAGGGAGGGAGGGCCGACGACGTGATGGCGCTGATCGGCGAGGTCCGGCGCCGGGTGGAGGAGGCGACCGGCGTGCGCCTGGAGCCCGAGCTGCGCCTGGTCGGCTTCGAGGAGGGGCGGTGACGCCCAGCCGGCTCCGCGGTCGCCGCCCCGCCCTCTACGACCAGGCGGCCGACGAGCGCGGCCCCGCGCCGCCGGGGCGCCGGGGCGGCGCGGCGCGCCGACGCCGGCGCGCCGGGGCGCTCCCGCCGGCGGCGGGGCCGGGCGGCGCCCGGCCCTTCGACCGGGAGGCGCCCCCGCCCGCTCCCCCCGCCCGCCTCGCCACCCATCCCCGGATCCGGCACCGCCGCATCGAGGTGCGCCGGGACGAGGGCCGCCGCCGCCGGCGCATCGTCCTCGCCTGCCTGGCCACGGCCGCCCTGGTGGGCGCCGCCGCCGGCGCCACCCGCTCGCCCCTGCTCGACGTCGACCGGGTCGAGGTCCGGGGCGCGGAGCGCACGGCGCCGGCCGACGTGGTGGCCGCCGGCGGCCTGGGGTCGTCGCCCGCCATGCTCGACGTGGACACCGCGTCGGTGGAGCGGCGGGTCGAGGCCCTCCCCTGGGTGCTCGACGCCAGCGCCCGCCGCCGCTGGCCGGCGACGGTGGTGGTGCAGGTGGCCGAGCGCCACCCGGCGGCGGTGCTGGCCGCCGGCGAGGGCCGGTGGGCGCTGGCCGACGGGACCGGCCGGGTGCTCGCCGTGGGGCCCGACCGCCCCGCCGGGCTCCCCGTGCTGGACGGCGTGGCGACCCCCGCCGAGCCCGGCGGGGCGGTCGGAGCCGACGCCCGCCCGCTGCTGGCGGTGGCTGCCGCCCTGCCCGCCGAGCTGCGGGACCGGGTCGCCGCCGTGGCCGGCGCGGCCGACGGGGAGGTGGAGCTGGCCCTGGCGCCCCCCGGCGGCGCGGTGCGCCTGGGCGCGCCGGTGGACCTGGAGGAGAAGCTGGCCGTGCTGGCCACCGTCATGGCCAAGGCGGACCTGGGCCGGGTGGCGGTGATCGACGTGCGGGTGCCCCGGGCGCCAGCCTTGACCCGCCGTTGACGCTGTGGCTAATGTTCGACCATTGCAAGAGGTTGACATAACTCTCACCCTTCACTAGAGGTTGAGGCCGGGCCGGGGCCCCTTCGAGCACCGCGCCGTCGACACCGGGCGGCGGGCGTTCCGGGACGTCGACGCGGCAGGGCCGCACCGAGGGAGGCAGTCCATGGCCGCATCGCAGAACTACATCGCCGTCATCAAGGTGGTCGGCATCGGCGGCGGCGTCAACGCCGTCAACCGCATGATCGACGCCGGCTTGAAGGGCGTGGAGTTCATCGCCATCAACACCGACGCCCAGGCGCTGCTGATGAGCGACGCCGACGTCAAGCTCGACATCGGTCGTGAGCTCACCCGTGGGCTGGGCGCCGGGGCCAACCCCGACGTGGGCGGCAGGGCGGCCGAGGACCACGCCGACGAGATCGAGGAGGTCCTCAAGGGGGCCGACATGGTCTTCGTCACCGCCGGTGAGGGTGGCGGCACGGGCACCGGCGGTGCGCCGGTCGTCGCGCGCATCGCCCGCTCGCGGGGCGCGCTGACGATCGGTGTCGTCACCCGGCCGTTCGCCTTCGAGGGCCGGCGCCGCGCCAACTCCGCCGAGGAGGGCATCGCCGCGCTGCGTGAGGAGGTCGACACCCTCATCGTCATCCCCAACGA
>JBKHXC010000431.1:0-11495 GCA_046566225.1 Acidimicrobiia bacterium | reverse complement strand
GCTCGAAGGCGTGCCAGAAGGTGCCGCCCGGGGTGTCGAGGAGCACGATGGGCGCCGGGTCGGCCTTGCCCGTCTGCGACAGGGTCAGCAGCTCCAGGGCCTCGTCGAGGGTGCCGAAGCCGCCGGGCAGGACCACGAAGCCGTCGGACTCCTTCAGCAGCATGACCTTGCGGGTGAAGAAGTACTTCATGGTGACGAGCTTCGGGTCGCCGGCGATGAACTCGTTGGCGCCCTGCTCGAACGGCAGCCGGATGTTGATGCCGAACGACCGGTCCCGGCCCGCTCCCTCCAGGCCGGCGGCCATGATCCCCGGTCCCGCCCCGGTGATGACCATCCACCCGGCGCCGGCGACGTAGGACGCCGTCCGGCGGGCCTGGGTGTACGCCGGGTCGTCGGGCAGGGTGCGGGCCGAGCCGAACATGGTGATCTTGCGGATGTGGCGGTAGGGGGCGAACACCCGGAACGCCCCCCGCAGCTCCTTGAGGGCGGCGTTGGCGATCTTCACGTCCAGGCGGTCGACGTCGTCGGTGGCCAGCCCCAGGCCGGTGGCGAGGATCTCGAAGAGCTGGTCCCGGTTGGCGGCGGCGCCGACCTCGTCGAGCAGGGCGGTGATGCGCCGGTCGAGGTCGGGGTCGTCGGTGCGGTGCCGGGGCGGGGGATCGGCCATGGGGGCAACGGTCTAGTACGTCCCCTCCTTCGTTCGCCTCGCTGCTCAAGCCCGGGCCGCCACCCTCCCGTAGAGCGTGGTGCGCTGCTCCAGGCGCCGGCCCAGGGGCCCGACCACGGCCCGGAACCCCTCCTCGTCCATGGCCTGGCCGTGGCTGGCCCCCGCCGCCCGGGAGATGTTCTCGTCCATGAGCGTGCCGCCCAGGTCGTTGGCCCCCGCCCGCAGGGCCTGGCGGGCGCCCTCGAGGCCCCTCTTCACCCACGACACCTGGATGTTGGGGATCACCGGGTGGTAGGCGATGCGGGCCACGGCGTGCACGAGGAGGGCCTCCCGGAACGTCGGGCCGGGGCGGCTGCGGCCCTCGAGGTGCAGGGGGGCGGCCATGTGGACGTAGGGCAGGGGGACGAACTCGGTGAACCCCCCGGTCTCCTTCTGGAGGTCCCGGGTGCGCACCAGGTGGCGGGCCCAGTGGACCGGGCGCTCGACGGAGCCGAACATCATGGTGACGTTGGAGCGCAGGCCCACGGCGTGGGCGGTGCGATGGGCCTCCAGCCACTCGTCGGTGCCCACCTTGTCGGGGCAGAGCACGGCCCGCACCTCGTCGTCGAGGATCTCGGCGGCCGTGCCCGGCAGGGTGCGCAGCCCGGCGTCCATCAACCGTCGGAGGTAGCCGGCCAGCGGCTCGCCCAGCCGGCGCGCCCCCTCGGTGACCTCCAGGGCGGTGAAGCCGTGGATGTGGATGGTGGGCGACGCCGCCCGCACCGCCTCGATCACCGACACGTAGTAGTCGCCGTCGAAGCCGGGGTGGATGCCGCCCTGGAGGCACACCTCGGTGGCGCCCCGCGCCTCGGCCTGCGCCACCCGCCGGGAGATCTCGTCGAGGCCCAGCAGGTAGGGGGCGCCCCGCAGGTTGAGCGACAGCGGCCCCTTGGAGAAGGCGCAGAACCGGCACTTGAACGTGCAGACGTTGGTGTAGTTGATGTTGCGGTTGGCGACCCAGGTGACGGCGTCGCCCACCGTCGCCCGGCGCAGGTCGTCGGCCACCTCGGCCACCGCCACCACCTCCGGGCCCCGGGCGGCGAACAGGGCGACGATCTGCTCCACGCCCGGCTCCTGGCCCAGCAGGGCCCCGGCCAGCACCTCGCCCACCCTGCCCCCGGCGGCGGCCCGGGCCCCGGCGGCCAGCAGGTCGGGCACGGGGCGGCCGGTGCCGGCCGCCCACCGGTCGTCGCGGGCGAGCCCCTCGGCGTCGCTGCGGTGCAGGACGGCGGTGCGCATGGCGGGGGCGAGCCAGCGCTCGGGGACGCGGGCGTACTCGGGGTGGATGGTGATGCGGGGGGCGAGGACGAAGCCCCGGTCCTCGGTGACCCGGCGGAGGCGGTCCACGGCCGGCCACGGGCGCTCGGGGTTGACGTGGTCGGGGGTGACGGGCGACACGCCCCCCCAGTCGTCGATGCCGGCGTCGAGCAGGCACCCGAAGTCGTCGGCCAGGTTGGGCGGGGCCTGGACGTGGACCTCGGGGGGCAGCAGGAGGCGGGCCGCGGCCACCGACCAGGCGTGGTCGGCGGGGTCGCACGCGGGGGCCCGGTGCATGGCCGTGCCCGGCTTGGGCACGAAGTTCTGGACGATGACCTCCTGCACGTGGCCGTGGCGGCGGTGGGCGGCGGCGATGGCGGCGAGGGCGGCCACCCGGTCCCGGCGGCGCTCCCCGACCCCGCACAGGATCCCGGTGGTGAAGGGGATGGCCAGCTCGCCGGCCGCCTCCAGGGTGGCCAGCCGGCGGTCGGCCGCCTTGTCGGGGGCCCCGGCGTGGCAGGCCAGCGGCGGGCCCAGCGACTCCAGCATCATCCCCTGGGACGCGCAGACCTGGCGCAGGCGGGCCAGCTCGCCGGGGAGCAGGGCGCCGGCATTGGCGTGGGGGAGCAGGCCCGTCTCGTCCCGCACCAGGGCGCACATGGCGGCCAGGTAGTCGACGGTCGAGGCGTAGCCCCGCCCGGCCGCCAGGTGGCGGCCGCCGGGTAGCGCAGCTCGGGGCGCTCCCCCAGGGTGAACAGGGCCTCGGCGCACCCGGCGGCCGCCCCGGCCCCGGCCACGGCCAGCACCTGGTCGGGGTCGAGGTAGGGGGCGTCCACCCGGGCCGGTGCGGTGGCGAAGGTGCAGTACCCGCAGCGGTCCCGGCACAGGCGGGTGAGGGGGATGAAGACCTTGGGCGACCAGGTGACCCGCCGGCCGTGGGCGGCGTCGCGGACCTCGCACGCCGCCGCCGTCAGCTCGGGAAGGGGGGCGGCCAGCACGTCGAGCGCCATCGCCGACAACCTAGGCCCCGTCGCCCCCCGAGCGAGCCGAATGGAGTGAGCGCAGCGAACGAACGAGGTCGAACGCCTAGCAGCCGCCGCCCTTGGAGGGGCGGTCGGGGATGGACGGGTCCACGACCTCCAGGTGCACGTGGGGCCACGCCGGGTCGGCGCCGCGGTGCTCGTCGACCTGGGACTCGAACGGCAGGGGGGTGGGGCGGGCGGCGATGACCGTCCGGCCGGCGACCACCCGCTGGCCCCGGCGCACGGCCAGGCCGTCGATGTGGAGGACCTTGACCTCCCACGCCGGGTGGGCGTCGGGGGCGATGACCACGAAGTCGTCGCGGTGGTGGCAGTACAGGACGTAGGTGCCGCCCCGCTTGACCGTCCCCGTCACCGGGGCCCGGATCTCCCCGGCCGGGTCGACGACGACGTCGGCCGCCCCCCGGGGGGCGGGGCCGCGGGCGCGGGTCTCCATGGTGACGGGCGCCACCGCCGTGGGCAGGGGGTCGAGCTGGCGGGCGCCGTCGTGGTTGGACTCGTGGAAGCCCACCCGCTCCACCCGGTTGGCGGGGTGGACCAGGGTGACCGGGCCCACGGTGGCGAAGGGCGACCAGCCCGTCTCGGTCACGACGCGGGGCCCGGGGCGGGGCGGTTCCGCCGTCGTCGTGGCCGGGGCGGCGGCCGCCGCAGGCGGGGCGGCGGTCACCGGCGTCGCCGGGGGGCTCGGCGGGACGACCACCGGGGCGACGGTCACGGGGACCGCCGTGGTCGCCGGGGCCTCGGTGGTGAGGGGGGCGGAGGTGGCGCCCACCGCCGGCGCCACGGCCACGGCCGCCGGTCCCGGCTCGGCGACCACCGCCGGGTCGCCGCCGGGCGAGCACGCCGCCCCCGCCAGCGCCGCCGCCACCACCAGCATCCTCGCCACCGCCCCGCCTGCCATGAGCACCCCACGGTACCGCCCCGGACCGCCCTCGCCCCTGGCAGGGCGGCCCAGCGGGTGGCGAGGACCGCGGGGTCGCCCTCGGAGCCTCCGGTTCCGGGGCGAGCCGCCTCACCGGGGGCGGGGTGCCTACGCTCCTCGTTCGGCCCCCCCGCCGCATGGCGGGCGGCCGGGAAAGGAGCGCCATGCCCGACGTGACCGAGGTCCGCCTGCCCGGGGTGGGCGTCCGCCACGAGTTCACCACCGCGGGCGGCGACCGGGTGGGCGTGCTGACCCACCGGGGCGGCCGCCGCGAGCTGCTCGTCTACGACCGCGACGACTTCGACCGCTGCGCCCTGTCCCTGCACCTCACCGCCGACGACACCCGCACGCTCGCCGAGCTGCTCGGCGCCGCCCAGCTGGCCGAGGCCGTGACGTCGGTCCAGGCCGTGGAGGGCCTGGCCATCGACTGGGTCACGGTGGCCGCCGGGTCGGCGGCCGACGGCTCGACCATCGGCGAGGGGGCCTACCGCACCCGCACCGGCGCCTCCATCGTCGCCGTCGTCCGGGGCGACACGACGGTCCCCGGGCCGGGGCCCGAGTTCCGCTTCTCGGCCGGCGACGTGGCCGTGGTCGTCGGCACGCCCGAGGGCCTGGGGCAGGTCCACGACATCCTGGGGACCTGAAGCGTGCTGGTGGCCGCCGCCGGCGGCGACGCCCCCCTCGCCTTCGTCGAGATCGGCGCGCTGGCCGTGGCGCTGGCGGCCATGGCGCGCCTGGCCGGCCGGCTCGGCGTCCCCGCCATCCCCTTCTACCTGGCGGCCGGCCTGGCCGTGGGCGACGGCGGCCTCGTGCCCCTCGACGTGAGCGCCGACTTCATCTCCCTGGCCGCCGAGATCGGCGTGCTGCTCCTGCTCCTGACCCTGGGCCTGGAGTACACCGCCGACGAGCTGCGGGCGGGGCTGCGGGGCGGGCTGGTGCCGGGAGCGGTCGACGCCGCCGCCAACTTCACCCCCGGCTTCGCCGCCGGCCTGCTCCTCGGGTGGGACGCCACCACCGCCACCCTCCTCGGCGGGGTCACCTGGATCAGCTCGTCGGGCGTGGTGGCCAAGGTGCTCCACGACCTCGACCGGCTCGGCAACCGGGAGACGCCGGCGGTGCTCAACCTGCTGGTGCTGGAGGACCTGGCCATGGCCGCCTACCTTCCCGTGGTCGCCGCCCTGGTGGCCGGGAGGGCGGCGGCGGCGACGGCGGGGACGGTGGCCCTGGCCCTGGTCGCCGTCGCCCTGGTGCTCACCTTGGCCCTGCGGTGGGGCCACCACCTCAGCTCCGTGCTGGCCGGCGGGTCCGACGAGTCGCTCCTGCTCGCCGTGTTCGGCCTCACGCTCCTCGTGGGGGGCCTGGCCGAGCAGGTGCAGGTCTCGGCCGCCATCGGCGCCTTCCTGGTCGGCCTGGCCCTGTCCGGCCCGGTGCAGGAGCGCGCCGGCGCCCTCGTCGCCCCCCTGCGCGACCTGTTCGCGGCCACGTTCTTCCTGTTCTTCTCGTTCCAGATCGACCCCGGCGACCTGCCCGGCGCCCTGGCCGCCGCCGTGGCCCTGGCCGCGGTCACGGCGGCGACCAAGCTGGGATCGGGGTGGGTGGCGGCCCGGGCGATCGGCGTGGGGCCCCGGGGCGCGCTGCGGGCGGGCGCCGCCCTGGTGGCCCGGGGCGAGTTCTCCATCGTCATCGCCAGCCTGGGCGCCACCGCCGCCCACGGGGCGGCGCTGGGCACGCTGGCCGCCGCCTACGTGCTCGTCACCGCCACCGCCGGGCCCCTGGTGGCCCGCTGGGCGGACCGGCCGCTCCCCGCCGCCGTCGTCGGCCGGGCCCGGGGGCCGGCGGGCGAGCCGGCGCCCTGAGGCCCGCGCCGCCGCCCGGGGCGGGCCCGTGCCACACTTCGTGGCATGGCTCCCCGTCCGGGCGAGGTCGTCGCCTTCGTGCTGCGCAGCTCCCGCCGCATCGCCGTGTCGGTCGTGGGCGCCGCCCTGGTGGTGGCCGGGCTCGCCATGGTCGTGCTGCCCGGCCCCGGCCTGCTGGTGGTCGTGGCCGGCTTCGCCGTGCTCGGGACCGAGTACGCCTGGGCGGCGGCCGCCCTGGAGCGCACCAAGCGCACCGCGGCACGCGCCGGCCGAGCCGCCGGCGGCGCGGCCCGCCGCTTCGGGCGCCGGCCCCGGCCCTGAGCGGGCCACGACCCGGGCCGCCGCCGCGGCCCGGTCGTGCGGTGGACGGCGACGCGCCAAGGTCCGTGGCCGCATTCGCCGCCGCAGGCGGCCTCAACGGCTGCGGACACCGAGGAGGGACAGGGCGGAGGCGGCGCGAGCTCCGCTCGCCCGCCGGAGCACGACCCGACTCGACCGAATGGAGTGAGCGAAGCGAACGAATGAGGTCGACGCGCTACTCGGCCTGGAGCTCGGCCAGGCGCTGGTCGACCCGCTCCCGCTCGCGCAGCAGCGCCTCGCGCTCGGCCTGGCCCTCGCCCTCGCCGGCCATGGCCTTGTCGATGAAGTCGACGATGTCCTCCACCGCGCGGCGCACGGCGACGGCGTCGTCGGGGCCGAGCACCCGGCCCGACCGGTCGGACTCCACCACGTCGGGGTCGTGGGGGATGATGCCGGCCAGGGGGACGGCGTACTCGGCGCACACGGAGCGGAAGAACTCCTCGTCGTCGGGCAGGACGGCCTTGTTGCCCACGCCGTAGACGAGGGGGATGCCGAGCTCACGGGCCAGGGCGATGGTGCGCCCGGCGGTGAGGATCGACTTGCGGGACGGCTCCATGACCATGAGGAGCACGTCGGCGTAGGCCAGCGTCCCGCCCGAGCGGGAGAGGTGCTCCAGGCCCGCCTCCATGTCGACGAGGGTCACGTCGGCCTCTTCCTCGATGGCGGCTCCCAGGAGGCTGCGCACGGCAGCGTGGCTGGAGCACGTTCAGCCGGCGCCCGCCTGGGTGATGGCCATGGCGTTGAGGAGCGTCACCTCCGACGGGGTGCGCACGCCGTACTGGCGGAGGAGGTCGGCCGGCGTGATGGCGCCGCTGCCGGTGCCCACGACCAGCGACCGGGGCAGGACGGGAACCGACTCGGCAGCCGCCGCGTCGAGGCCGAGGCTGAGGGCCAGGTTGGGGTTGGAGTCGGTATCGACGGCCAGGACCCGCTGGCCCCGGCTGGCGTACACCTGGCAGAGCAGGGCCGAGGTCGTGGTCTTGCCCACGCCGCCCTTGCCCACGACGCCGAGCTTCATCGGCACTCCCTTCGCGGTTCGCAGATAGGGCGAGTCTACCGGCCAGGTCGCCGAGGGGCTACCGGGGGGCGGCCGCGTCGTCCACCAGCCACAGCACCCGGTCGGCCCGCACCCGGCCGGCGGGCAGGTCCTCGCCGTCGGCGATGCGCTGGAGCGCCTCGGCCTTGCCCGCGCCCGACACGGTGAACACCGCCAGCCGGGCCCGGGCGATGCCGGACAGGGTGAGGGTCATGCGCCGGTGGGGATGGGTGCCGGTGGGGTCCTCGTTCATCACCACCAGCCGCCCGGGGTCGGCGTCGAGGGCGGGCGAGCCGGGGAACAGCGAGGCGGTGTGGCCGTCGGCACCCAGGCCCAGGTGGACCACGTCGAAGCGGCCCAGCTCGCCCACCCGCAGCTGGTAGGGGTCGGGGCCGTCGTCGCAGCGCATGGGGTGGATGGAGTGGGCGGCGCCGATGCGCTCCAGCAGGGCCTGGCGGCCGAGGCGCTCGTTGGAGTCGGGGTGGTCGGGCGGCACGCAGCGCTCGTCGCCCCAGTAGACGTCCACCAGCCACCAGTCGATGCGGTCGGCGGCCTCGGCGGCCAGGCGCTCGTAGCAGCGCCGGGCGGTGGCCCCGCCCGACAGCGCCAGCGAGAACTCCTCGCCCGGGCGGGCGCCGAAGGCG
The DNA here is from genome assembly GCA_046566225.1 of Acidimicrobiia bacterium. Classification (GTDB taxonomy): domain Bacteria; phylum Actinomycetota; class Acidimicrobiia; order Acidimicrobiales; genus DATLFN01. The sequence goes on along the minus strand of JBKHXC010000431.1, from coordinate 3,674 downwards.
TCGACGACGCAGTCGGCGAAGGCGGCGGGCACGTCGTCGACCACGAAGAGCTCGCCGTTCACCCTCCGCACACTAGGTCGGCCTCCCGCGGCGGCACCGCCCGACGAGGTCGCCTCCCGCCGGCACCGCCAACCGGCCGGCCATGACTTGCCGCTCCCCCCGGGCGGGGCTAGGGTCCCGCAAGCATCCTAAATCAGCACGTTCCGGCCCCTCGACCAGAGGGGCCTTGCGTTTGCGGTGGCACCGCAGGCGTGCACGAGGAAGGAGCATCACGTGACGGCTTGGCAGCGCAGCACGGCCCACGTCCCGCCTGACGAGGGCCGGGCCGCGCTTTAACGCAGAAACCCTCCACGGCGGAGTCGCACCACAGGGGTAGGTCGCGCGTTCCTCGCGCCTGACGGGCAGGAAGGGCGGCGACCACATCGCGACGATGCGCCGGCGAGCACGAACGCGCCCGAGAACCCCTGATTGGAGAGCCACATCCGCCCATGCGCCTCGATCTGGTCATCCCCGCCCACAACGAAGAAGCACGCATCGACGCGACGCTCCGGGCCTACCGCTCGGTGGCGTCGTCGTTCGAGCTGAGGTTCACCGTCGCCCTGGACTCGTGCAGCGATGCCACCGGGGCGGTCGTGTCGGCCCACGCCGCCCAGGACCCCCGCGTCCGCTGCCTCGAGTTCCCCAAGCTGGGCAAGGGCGGCGTCATCCGGGAGGCGCTGCGGCACTGCGACGGCGAGCTGGTCGGCTTCGTCGACGCCGACGGCGCCACGCCCCCCCGGGAGCTGCTCCGCCTGGCCGAGGTGGCGCTCCACGCCGACGGGGCCATCGCCAGCCGCCGCCACCCGGCGGCGGTCACGCCCTCCCCCCGCGCCCTGGGCCGCCGCCTGTCCAGCGCCGCCTTCGCGGCGTTGACGAGGGGCCTGTTCCGCCTGCCGTTCAGCGACACCCAGTGCGGCGCCAAGGTCCTGCGCGGCGACGTGATGCACCGGCTCCTGCCGCTGCTGGTGGCCAGGGACTTCCTCTTCGACGTCGACCTCCTGGTCACCGCCGACCGGCTCGGATGCCACATCGTCGAGGTGCCCTCCATCTGGATCAACCAACAGGGCTCGAAGGTGCGCAACGGCCGCGACGCGTCGCGGATGGCGCTGGGGTCGCTGGTCCTGTGGCTCCACCACAGGACCGACGGCGCCGCCCCGCGCCGCGGCGCCGGGGTCGGGCGCCGGCCCCCCGAGACGGGGGCGCCCACGGCGCGGCCGGCGGCGGCCGAGGGCACGGAGATGAGCCATGCCGGCTCCTGACGTCGCCCTCATCTCCACCTACCCGCCCGCCGGGGTGCGCCACGGCGGGTTCAGCGGGGTGGCCAGCTACACGGCCAACCTGGCCCACGGCTTGGCCGGCCACGGCGCCCGGGTGACCGTGGTCGCCCCCCGGGAGGGCGACGAGGCGGGCCGCGCCCAGGACGGGCCGGTCACGGTGGAGCGCTGCTTCCGCCGGGGCCCGACCGCCCTGGCCACCGCGGCGCGCGCCGCCCTGCGCACCGGCGCCCCGGTGGTGCACCTCCAGCACGAGGTGTTCCTCTTCGGCGGCGCCGGGCACGTCCCCGGCATCCTCCCCGCCCTGATGGGCCTCCGCCGCCGCCGGCGGGTGGTCGCCACGCTGCACCAGGTCGTGGACCCTCGCGGGGTCGACGCCGACTTCACCCGCCTGCACCGGGTGCGGGTCCCGGCCCCGGCCGCCCGCACCGCCCTGGGCGGCCTCCAGCGCACCCTGAGCGCCCTGGCCCACCGGGTCATCGTGCACGAGCCCGCCTTCGCCGGGGTGGTGGGGGGTGCGGCGGTGATCCCCCACGGCATCGAGGAGCGGGCCACGCCGGGGCGGGCCGACGCCCGGCGCCGGCTGGGGCTCGGCGAGGACCGCCTCAACGTGCTGTGCTTCGGCTTCCTGGCGCCCTACAAGGGCTTCCACACCGCCCTGGAGGCCGCCTCGCTGGCCGGCGACCGGGTCGAGCTGGTGGTGGCCGGCGGGGACCACCCCAGGCTCTCCGGCCGGGACGCGTACGCCGACGGGCTGCGCCGGCGCTGGGACGGCACGGCCCGCTTCACCGGCTACGTCCCCGACGCCGACGTCGACGCCTGGTTCGGCGCCGCCGACGTGGCCCTCTACCCCTACCCCCGCCCGTTCTCGTCGAGCGGCGCCCTGGCCCTGGCCCTGGCCCATCGCACGCCGGTGCTGCTGTCGGCGCCGCTGGCGGCCACCACCGGGGCGGCCCCGGCCCTGGTGGCGCCCGACGACCCGCCGGCGCTGGCTGACCGGCTGATCGGCCTGGCCGACCGGCCCGAGCGCCGCGCCCGCCTCCGGTCGGCCGTGGAGCGCATGGCCGAGGGCCGCGGCTGGGGAGACGCCGCGGCCCGCCATCTCGACGTCTACGAGGAGGTGACCCATGCCGACGGCCCTGCTGGCCGGCGCCTTCGGGCAGGCCAACCCCGGTGACGAGGCGCTCCTGGAGGCCTTCGTGGCCGCCCTGCCCGGCTGGGACGCCGTCGCCACCAGCCAGCGGCCGGTCGAGACGCGGTCCCGGCACGGCTGCGACGCCGTGAGCTCCCACGAGCCGGCGGCCGTGGCCCGCGCCGCCCGCCGGGCCGACGTGGTGGTGTTCGCCGGCGGCACCGTGTTCAAGCACCTCCACCCCTCCACCGATCGCCGGCCCCTCGGGCTGCTGGCCGGCGCCGGCGCGCTCGCCGTCGGGGCCCGGGCGGCGGGGACCCGGGTGGCGCTGGTGGGGGTGGGCGCCGACCACCTGCGCACGCCCATGGCCCGCCGCCTGGCGCGCGGCGTGGTGCGCCGGAGCCAGCTCACCGTGCTGCGCGACGAGGACTCGGCCGCCGCGCTGGCGGCGGCCGGCGCCCCCGTCCCGTTCCGGGTCGGGGCCGACCCGGCGTGGACGTTGGTCGGCGGGGGCCGAGACGCCACCGGGCGCCGCCGCCGGGACGTGGTGGTGGTCGCCCTCAGCCACCTGGCCATCCGCCGCCCGGACACGGCCGGCGAGGTGGCACGGGCGCTGCGGCCCCTGGCGGCCAGCGGGTTCGAGGTCCACCTCCAGCCCTGGCAGGACGACGCCGCCGGACGCGACCACCTCCTCGCCGGGGCCCTGGCCGCCCGACTGGGCGGGGGCACCCGCATCGTGGGGCCCCCGGCCACCCTGTCGGCGGCCCGCCGGCAGTTCGGCGAGGCGCGGGCCGTCGTCGGCTTCCGCTTCCACGCCGTCGTCGCCGCGGCGGCGGCGGGGACGCCCTTCGTGGCCGTGGCCCACGAGCCCAAGCTGGCCGCCCTCGGGCGCCGCTTCGAACAGCCCGTGCTCGACCCCTCGGCGGGGATGGGGGCGCTTCCCCAGTGCCTGGCGGCGGCGCTGGGCGGCCGCCGGCCCAGTGCCGCCGTGGCCCGGTCCCAGGTGGCGGCGGCCGAGGAGGGGTTCCGCCTGCTGCGCCTGGTGGCCACCGGCGGCCACCTGGAGGACCTCGACACCCTCACCGGCCTCCCGCTCGTGCCCGAGGTGGCCGCCCGTTGACCGGCACCTTGATTCGCGCCGGCGACGGCCCCCCGGTGAGCGACGCGCAGGCTGACGGCCGGCGGCCCGGCGGGGCGCCGGCCGGCACCGCCGCGCCGTCGCCGCGCCG
>JBKHXC010000430.1:0-2028 GCA_046566225.1 Acidimicrobiia bacterium | reverse complement strand
ACGAGCTCGTGAGGCTCGCCACCTTGGTTGCGGATGTCGAAGGTCACGCTGCCCGCTGCGACCGACGCGGGCTCGGCGGCCACGCTCCACTCGTCGAGCACCACCGACACGGGAGTGCCACCGCCCTGGCCCACCGGCTCGCAGGCCGGCGTCTCCTCGGCGGCGGACTCCTCCGAACCGTCGCCGCCGCCGCAGGCGGGCGCCGCTGCAACCATCAGGACCACTACGAGCAACCACCGTCGCATGTCGAGCCGCTTCCGGACGGGGCGCCACGACGACGCCCAAGGCCGGTGTATCTTAGGTAGCCCTAACCTCGATTGTTCGTCCGACCTCAGGGGTCGCTCGTTGATGGGACGTTCGGCCGTTGGTGATGGCCACGCGACGTGGCGACCGGTGGCGGGACGCGCGTCACCAGGGCCTGCCTTCGCTGGCTGATTGGTGCGCGTGGGTGGAAGCGGTCTGGGCGGCGCTTGCCCGGATCACGCGCTCAGCAGAGGGCGGCCCGTAAGCGGCCGAAGGCGGAGTCGAGCTGGTCCCGCCACGGCCAGGCGGCGTCGATGCGCAGGTGCAGGTCACGGCCCCGCCGAGCCAGTCGGGCGCCGACGTGGAGGAGGCGGTAGCGCAGCGTCGCCGGCTCGGCCTTGGCCAGATCGCCGTCGAGGCACACCCGGGCCGTCCAGGCCAGCAGGTCCTGGGCGATCAGGACCAGGACCAGCCACGCCTGGTTGCGCACGAAGTCCTCGAAGGGAAAGTTGCGCAGCCCGCACGCCTTGGCGGCCCGGATGCGGTCCTCCACCCGGGCGTGGCGGCGCTGGCGCAGCTCCAGGGGGGCGACCGCACCGGGCGAGTTGGTGAGGAAGCAGGTGTGGCGGAAGCCCTCGCCGATGTCGAACAGGGACAGCTGGGCGCCGGGGTGGGGCCGTTCGCGCCGGCAGATGAGCCGGGTGCCCTCGGGCCACGTGGCGAGGTCGGCCAGGTCGGTGAGCTCGATGACCCAGGCGCCGGGGCGGCGCCCGCCGTCGGCCTCGAGTGCCGGCACCCAGTCCTCCTCCTGGGCCAGCACCAGGGCGTCGCGGACCCGCCCGTCGACGTCGAAGCCGATGGAGAAGCCGACGTTGCGCTCCACCAGGGCGTCCACGAAGCCGTGAGTGGCACCGGCGGAGTCGGCTCGGGCCACGATGGGGTGCACCACCTCGGCGGGGTCGTCACCGGGCCGGTGGCCGGCGCGCCACGCCGGCGGCAGCTGGGCCAGGGCGGCGTCGAGCATGGCCACGTGGTCGGCCGCCGTGTTGGCCCCGGCGTTGCCCGGCCGCAACATGGCGGCCAGAGCCTCGCCCGTCTCGTCGCACCACACGCCGAGGGGATGGAAGCCGAACCCCCGCTTGTAGGTGGGGGCCGCGTCCTGCTTGTCGGAGTGGGCGTCGACGAGGGTGGCGTCGAAGTCCAGCGTCACGCTCGCCGGTGCCGCACCGGCGGCCCACACCCGGGCCCGGGCGGCGGTACGGGCGGCGTCGATCCCCCGCAGCTCAACCGAGGCGACCGCCTGCACCGCCCGCCACGCCGTGGCGTGGGAGGCAACCGGGGCGAACAGCGCCTGTTGGTTCCTCAGCACCGCCAGCTGCGACAGGCAGTCGGCCCCATCGGCGATGGCCACGGCCAGGTGGGTGAGCACGACGCCGGGGTCGTGGGTGTGCCAGGAGATCCCGCAGTCCGCCATGGCCACCGACATGGCCCCTGTCAGCCCCGAGCGGTCGGCCAGCTCGGCCAGCAGGCCGGTGCCGGCGTGGGACACCAGCCCCTCACCGTCGGTGGTCACCCTGGCGCGGCGGACCGACTGGCTACGATGCACCTTCAAGGAGCCCTCCCCCTCTGCGGTCTGTGTGCCTCGAGAACACGCATTCTCGCAGGTCGGGAGGGCTTTTTCGCGGAGCTACGGGCGGTCGCTCACGGGGTCACGCGAACAATCGAGGTTAGCGTTGGCCGGACCGCCAAGGAAAGGGAGGAGCGCATGCTCCGGCTGGCCCAGAC
>JBKHXC010000429.1:0-3962 GCA_046566225.1 Acidimicrobiia bacterium | reverse complement strand
GGCCGGTCCGGCGGCCGGGCTGCTGGCGTCGGCCGCCGCCCTGGGGCTGTGGCTCGCCGGCCCGCGTGCCGGCGTCCTCGGCCTGACGCGAGCAGCCGCCCTGGCCGCCGCCGTGGTGCCCTCCGGGGCGGGCACGGCCGGCACCGCGCTGGCCCTGGGCGCCGCCGGGACGGCGGTGGCGCTGGTGCGGCGCCAGCCCGGCGGGGCCGCGTCCTGGCCGGCGCCCGCCTTCGACGGCACGACGCTCCCCGTGCTGGTCCTGGGCGCCTGGCTGGTGCTGGCGCCGGGGAGCTGGCGGTGGACGGGCGGGGACGGCCTCGGCGCCTACGACCGCGGCGCGGCGGCGGCGGTCGCCGTCGCCGCCCTCGCCGTGCTGGCGACTGGGGTGGCCGCGCTGGCCGGCGTGCCGGTCGGCGCCGGCACCGGCGCCCGTGCCGCCGAGCGGTCCCAGGCTCCCCGCCGCGCCCACGCCTTGCGGCGCTGGCGGCCGCGTCGCCGCCCCGGCCGACCGGCCCCGGCACCGGCCGCCGCTGCGGCCGGCCCGCCGCCGCCCGCCCCCGCCTCCGGGCCCGGCGCCGGCCCCCCGCCCGCCGGCCCCCCGCCGCCCGCCCCCGCCTCCGGGCCGGGCGCCGGCCCGCCGGCCCCCCGCCGCCCAGCTCCTCCGGCGCGGCCCGCCCGGGCGCGGCGCCCGCCTGCCCCGGCCCGCCCCGTCCCGGCGCCCGTCGCCACGGAGCCGGTACGGCCCCCGCCGGCCCCGCCCACGCCCGTGCCGCCAAGGCCCGCCCGGGTGGAGGTGAGGGCGGAGCCCGGGCTCGCCGCCCCGCCCCCGCCCGTGCCGATTCGCCCCGCCCCGCCGCCGCCGGTCCCTCCACCGCCGGCCCCGGAGCCGGCCCCGCCCGAGCACGCGGCGCCGCCCCCCGAGCCGGACGAGGTCCCCGTCGTCGTGGTCCGCCCCCCGGGCACCCGCCGGCCCGCCCGCGGCCGGGGCGCCCCGCCCCGCCGGCGGTAGTCTTGGCCGGCCGAGGGGGGCTCGAAAAGCGTGGCTCCCCGGGAGCCCGCATGCCGCCTGCCCAGCCCACCGCCCGACGCCCGTCCCCGGCGCCGCGCCGTAGCTGGGCCTGGCGCTACCGCCGCCTGCTGTTCCTCGTCGCCCTGCTGGGCTTCACCACGCTGGCCGGCTCGGCCTACCTCATGGTCCGTGTCCCCCTGCCGCCCGAGGTGCCCCAGGACGAGACGACCATCCTCACCGACGTGAACGGCGCCCGGCTGGCGTCGCTGGACAGCGGCGAGAACCGCGTGCCGGTGCCGCTCGAGGAAGTGCCCCAGGTCCTGGTCGACGCCGTCCTGGCCGCCGAGGACCGGGAGTTCTTCGACCACCCCGGCATCGACCCGGCCGGCATCGCCCGGGCGGCGTGGGCCGACCTGCGGGGCAAGGCGCTCCAGGGTGGGTCCACCATCACTCAGCAGTACGTCAAGAACGTGTACCTCACCAGCGAGCGCACCCTGATGCGGAAGCTCAAGGAGGCGGTGCTGGCCGTCAAGCTCGAGCGCCGCTACGACAAGCGCGAGATCCTCGAGCGCTACCTCAACACCATCTACCTGGGCCGGGGCACCTACGGCGTGCAGGCCGCTTCCCGCTCCTACTTCGGCAAGGACGTCGGCGAGCTCGGCCTGCGGGAGGCGGCCTACCTGGCCGGCCTGGTCCGCCAGCCCGAGGTGGCCGACACCACCAAGGACCCCGAGGCCGCCGCCGCCCGGCGCACCCGCATCCTCGCCGCCATGGAAGCGGTGGGGTTCATCACGTCAGCCCAGCGGACGGAGGCGGAGGCGGAGCCGGTGACCGCCTACGTGGTCGAGCGGGGGCGGGCGGAGACCACCTTCGCCCGCCCCGACAAGGGCACCCAGTACTTCGTCGAGTACGTGCGCCGCCAGCTCGAGCAGCAGTACGGGCGGGCCGCGCTCTACTCGGGCGGGCTGCGGGTGCGCACCACCCTCGACCTCGACGCCCAGGCCCAGGCGCACGACGCCGTGTACGGCTTCCTCGACCGCCCCGACGACCCGGCCGCCGCCCTCGTCGCCATCGACCGGAACGGCCACGTGCGGGCCATGGTCGGCGGCCGTGACTGGAACGCCGCCGATCCGTTCGCCAAGGTCAACCTGGCGGTGGGCCGCGACGGAGGCGGGACCGGCCGCCAACCGGGCTCCACCTTCAAGCCCTTCGTGCTGGCCGCCGCCGTGCGCGACGGCTACAGTCCGCAGTCCGCCCTGCCGGGCCCCGCCGAGGTCACGTTCCCCAAGGCCAACCAGGGCAGGGACTACGTGGTCAGGAACTTCGAGGACGCCGACTTCGGCGAGGCCGTCGACCTGATCGAGGCGACCAAGAGCTCGGTCAACACCGTGTACGCCCAGCTCATCAAGGTGGTCGGCGCCGGCGAGGTGGCCGAGCTGGCCCGCCAGGCGGGGATCCGCTCGCCGCTGGTCGAGAACATCTCGCTGGCGCTGGGGACGTCGGAGGTCTCGGTGCTGGAGATGGCCGGCGCCTTCTCCACCTTCGCCAACCGGGGCGTCCACGTCGAGCCGACGGTCATCCTGGAGGTCACCCACGCCAACGGGCGCATCCTGCGCCCGGCGCCCGCCCCCGTGCGCAGGCGGGTGCTCGACCGCCGCGTCGCCGACGTCGTCAACCACGCCCTCCAGCAGGTGGTGCAGTCGGGCTCGGGCACCCAGGCCCGCTTCGGCCGGCCGGTGGCCGGCAAGACGGGGACCACGCAGGACTTCGGCGACGCCTGGTTCGTCGGCTACACGCCTAAGCTCACGACGGCGGTGTGGATGGGCTTCCCCGAGGGCAACGTCCGCAAGATGGACAACGTGCGGGGGCGCAGGGTCAACGGCGGCTCGTTCCCGGCCGTGCTGTTCCGCCGGTTCATGTCGGAGGCGACCAAGGACGGCGCCGCCGCCGGGTTCGCCGGTGCCGACCTGTCGAGGGGCAGGCCGCTGAAGCCCCCGCCGGGGGTGGTGCTGCCGACGACGACGACCTCGTCGACGACGCCTCCCACCACCGAGGCCGAGCCGTCGCCCGGCACCGGTCCGCCGCCTCCGGCGGCGCCGGCCACCGCCACGACCGCGGTGGTGGCCAGGCCGCCCGAGACCACGACCACCACCGCCGGGCTGCTCGGCCTGGGGGGCGGCCGCCGGTAGGGGGGCGGGGCGCGCCGACCCGCCGGTCACGCCTCGTCGAGCGGGACGTGGTCGGCGGCGGCTCGGCACTCGAAGCACCACAGCTCGCCTTCGGACCCGGCCCCGGCGGCGCCGTTCTGGCCCGGCGAGCGCACCAGCACCAGGTCGTCGTCGTCGCCCGCGCACCGCTCGCAGACCCGCTCCACGCCCCAGACGCTACCGGGCGGTGCCACACTGGGGGGCACCGCCGGCAGCCCTCGGGCGCCGGACGGGGAAGGAGGAACCCCATGACGGCTACCCGACCGAGCGCGGTCACCGTCCCGGCCGTGCGGGGCCGCAAGGGCGACGCCGGCGCACCGCCGCTGGTGATGGTGACGGCCTACGACGCCCCCACCGCCCGCATGGCCGACGAGGCGGGGGTCGACGTCATCCTGGTCGGCGACTCGGTGGCCATGGTCGTGCTCGGCTACGACGACACCCTCCAGGTGGGCGTGGACGACATGGTCCACCACACCGCCGCCGTGGCCCGCACCCGGCCCCACGCCCTGGTGGTGGCCGACCTGCCGTGGCTCAGCTACCACGTGGGGGCCGACGACGCCGTGCGCAACGCCGGCCGGCTGGTCCGGGCCGGCGCGGCGGCGGTGAAGCTGGAGGGGGGCCGCAAGCGCCTGGCCGTGGTGGGCGCCCTGGTCGACGCCGAGATCCCCGTCATGGGCCACCTGGGGCTCACTCCGCAGTCGGTCCACGCCACCGGCGGCTACCGGGTCCAGGGCAAGGACGCCGAT
>JBKHXC010000428.1:0-3158 GCA_046566225.1 Acidimicrobiia bacterium | reverse complement strand
CCTCCGCCGGTCGATGCGGAGCGCGGCGGTGGACACCGACGTGCGCGGGCCCTCGCACCACGCCATGGTCCCGCTGCGGGCCGCCTCGCTGTCGGAGCTGGCGACCCGGCGCTACCTGTTCGACGTGGCCCTCGGCGAGGGGGCCAACGTCGCCGACCGCCTGCGGGCGGCGACCGAGGACCTGGCCGTCCAGCGGGCGGCGGCCGAGGACGCGCAGGGCCGGGCCGAGGCCCGCCGCCGGGAGGTGGACGCCGAGGTGGCGGGGGCGACGAGGGCGCGGGAGCTCAAGCAGCAGGTGGCCGACTCGGTGGAGCAGCGCCTGGAGCGGGCCCTGGCCGAGGCCGACTCGCTGGCCGCCCTCGACCAGCAGCTGGCGGCCGAGATCGCCCGCCGCCAGGCGGCGCTCGCCGCTCGGGTGGCCTCGACCGCTCGGGCCCGGAGCGGGCGCGGTGGCACCACCCGGGTCGGCGCCGTCACGGTGACCAGCGTGCGGGGGATCACGGTCGCCGCGTCCATCGCCGACCGGCTGGAGGCCCTGCTGGCGGCGGCCGAGGCGGACGGATTGGCGCTCGGCGGCAGCGGCTACCGCAGCTCGGACGGCCAGGTCGCCGCCCGCCGGGCCCACTGCGGCGCCAGCGACTACGACGTCTACGAGAGGCCGGCGTCGAGCTGCCGGCCGCCCACCGCCCGGCCCGGCCAGTCCATGCACGAGCAGGGCCTGGCCGTGGACTTCACGTGGAACGGCGCCCTGATCACCAGCCGCAGCAACCCGGCGTTCCAGTGGCTCAGCCGCAACGCCGGGCGCTTCGGGCTCTACAACCTGCCGGCCGAGCCCTGGCACTGGTCAACCAACGGGCAATAGGTCATCGGGGCGGCCGACGCCGGCGAGTGACCGGGATCCGCCCCGCCGCCCCGCCCCCTCAGCCGGGAGCGGGCCCCGGGCGGGGTTCATGCGGCAGGGAAGGGCGCATAGCGCCACTTGGGGCCGCATGAAACTCGACCCCCCGCCGCGGCGGCGAGGACCGGCTGATGTAACGCCGGCCGGCGGGCGCGACACTTCATGGCGTGGAGCAGGCCACCCCGCCGTCGGCCGGAGGATCGTGGCTGCTCGGGTCGACGCTCGACCTCCAGCGCGACCAGCTCGGCACCTACGCCCGGGCCATGGCGGCCCACGGGGACATCGCCCGTTTCCGGGTGGGCCCGCCGGGCCTGGGGTTCGAGTTCGACGCCGTCTTCGCTCCCGACGCCGCCCGCCGGGTGCTGGCCGCCGACGCCGGGAACTACGTGAAGGACGCCCCGGTCATCGGCGAGTTCCGCCACTTCCTGGGCAACGGCCTGCTGGTGAGCGAGGGCGACCGCTGGCGGCGGGACCGGCGCATCGCCCAGCCGCTGTTCACCCGCCGGGCGGTGGCCGGCCACCTCGGGACGGTGGCGGAAGCCGCCGCCGACCTGGTCGGGTGGTGCGCCGAGGACGCCGACGCCGGGAGGCCCGTCGACCTCCACGAGCTCTCCATGCGGTTCGCCCTCCACGCCCTGGGTCGCGCCGTGTTCGGCGACGACATCGTGCGGGCGGCGCCCACCCTGCGCCGGGCGCTGCCCCCGCTGGGCGAGCACCTCAAGCGGCGGTCGCTCTCGCCGGTGCGCACGCCCCACTCGTGGCCGACGCCGGCCAACCGGCGGGCCGAGGCGGTGCGCCGGACGGTCTGGGGCCTGGCCGACGAGCTGATCGCCCAGCGCCGGGCCGCCGGCCCGGGCGGCGGCGACCTGCTCAGCCGCCTGCTCGACGCCCGGGACCCCGAGACGGGCGACGGGCTGGCCGACGACGACGTGCGCGACGAGGCGATCATCTTCCTGGTCGCCGGCCACGAGACGACGGGCAGCGCCCTGGCCTTCACCCTCCAGCTCCTCGGTCGTCACCAGGAGGTCCAGGACCGGGTGCGGTCCGAGGTGGAGGACGCCGTCGGGGGGGAGCGGGAGCCCTCCTACGACGTCGACGCCCTGGCCTACACCACCCAGGTGGTCAACGAGTCCATGCGCCTGTACCCGCCGGCCCACACCGTCGTGCGCAAGGCCAGCCACGACACCGACCTGTGCGGCTACGCGGTGCCCAGGGGCCGGATCGTCGCCGTCAACATCTGGGGCATCCACCACCGGCCCACGGTGTGGCCGGACCCGTCGCGGTTCGACCCCGACCGGTTCGGCGCCGGGGTGGTCGGCGAGCGGAGCCGCAGCGCCACCCACTACACCCACCTGCCGTTCGGCGGTGGGCCCCGGGCCTGCATCGGCGAGCACCTGGCCGTGGCCGAGCTGGTGGCGGCCGTCGCCGCGCTGGTCCGCCGCTACCGCCTCACCGCCCAGCGCCACGAGCCCGACCTCGAGGTGGACCTGGCCCTCCGGCCCCGGGGGGCGCTGCCCTGCCTGCTCGAGCCCCTCGGCCGGTCCTGACCGGGTCGTGGCCCGCCGCCCTACCCGGCCGGCGGGCCGGCGGGGTCGGGCCCGAAGGCGGGGTCGGCGCTGCCCAGCTTGCGGACGAGGCTGAGGTGGCCGCCGAGGTAGCCGCCCACGGTCGCCACCACGCCGCCGGCCACGCCCAGCGCCACCGCCCTGGCGTGGGAGCCGCGGCGCCGGGACAGCCACGACCACCCGTACAGCAGGGTCGCCCCCGTGTTGACGGCGGCGTGCACCACGCCCACCCGCCGGGAGCCGCGACCGGCCGCCGTCTGCCACTCGGCCAGCCCGCTGGCGACGGTGGGCGCCGCCGCCAGGAGGCCGAAGCCGACCAGCCGCTGCGCCGCCGGCCGGGCGTGGCGGCCGCCGAAGAGGTCGAGGAACGAGGCGCTCGTCCACGCCCCCAGCGGGAAGTCGGTGAGCAGGGGGTGCAGGGCGTGGCCCAACCACCGTCCCCGGAGGGCGCCGGCGAGGCCGGGTGATCGCACCAGGGCGGCGCCGGCCGCGGTCAGCGGCCGGGCGGCGGCGTCGAGCACCGGTGCCGCCTCCAGCCGGCGCACGGCGGCGACCAGGCGCCGGGGCGCCGGCCCGACCGGCGGCTGGGGCGCGGCGGTGGTGAGCGGCCCGGCCGGCGCCCCGATCGCGGCGCCGGCCCGTCCCCCCGCGTCGGGCGGCCCGCTGGCGCCGGCCCGTCCCCCCGCGTCGACAAG
>JBKHXC010000427.1:0-2854 GCA_046566225.1 Acidimicrobiia bacterium | reverse complement strand
GACCCGGTCGATCACCTGCTCGAACACCAGGCACAGGCCCTTGCGGGGGTGGCCGAGCGAGTCGAACGCGCCCGCCTTGACCAGCGACTCGACGGTGCGCTTGTTGAGCACCATGGGGTCGACCCGCTCGCAGAAGTCGTAGAAGTCGGCGAACGGGCCCCCCGACTCCCGCTCGGCCACGATGCGCTCCACCAGGCCCTCGCCCACGTTGCGGATGGCGGAGAGCCCGAAGGGGATGGCCCCGCCCCGGGCGGTGAAGTGCGACTCGGACAGGTTGACGTCGGGCACGAGGACCTCGATCCCCATGGCCCGGCACTCGGCCAGGTAGACCGCCGTCTTGTCCTTGTCGTCCTTGACCGAGGTGAGCAGGGCGGCGAGGTACTCCACCGGGTGGTTGGCCTTGAGCCACGCCGTCTGGTAGGCGACCAGGCCGTAGCCGTAGGAGTGGCTCTTGTTGAACGCGTAGTCGGCGAAGGGCTCGATGACGTCGAACAGCTTGGTGCCCAGCTCGGCGCCGTAGCCCATGCGCTCGCAGCCGGCGACGAACTTCTCCCGCTCCTTGGCGATGAGGGCGCGGATCTTCTTCCCGCACGCCTTGCGGAGGTTGTCGGCCTCCTCCAGCGAGTAGCCGGCGAAGCGCTGGGCCACCCGCATGACCTGCTCCTGGTAGATCATCAGGCCCTGGGTGTCGGCCAGCAGCTCCTCCAGGTCGGGGTGCAGGCACGCCACCGGCTTGCGGCCGTTCTTGCGGTCGGCGTAGTCGTTGTGCATGTTGGCCGCCATCGGCCCCGGCCGGTACAGGGCGACGAGGGCGGCCACGTCGTCGAAGCTGGTGGGCGCCAGCGAGCGCATGAGGGCGCGCATGGGGCCCCCCTCCAGCTGGAACACGCCGATGGACCGGCCCTGGCGCAGCATCTCCAGGGTCGCCTCGTCGTCGAGGGGCACGGCGTCGATGTCGGGGCGGGCGCCGGTGGTCCGCTCCACGATGTCGAGGGCCCGCTCGATCACGCTGAGGTTGCGCAGGCCGAGGAAGTCCATCTTGAGCAGGCCCAGCGACTCCACGCCGTGCATCTCGTACTGGGTGACGATGGGCGCGTCCGACGGGTCGCCGCCCGGCTCCGGCTTGCGCTGGATGGGCAGGTACTCGGTGAGGGGCTGGTCGGTGATGACCACGGCGGCGGCGTGGATGCCGTCCTGGCGGCGCAGGCCCTCCAGGCCCCGGGCCACCTCGATGACCTTGCGGGCGTCGGGGTCGGTCTCGAACATGGTGCGCAGGTCGGCGGCCATCTTGTAGCCGTCGGCGTGGCCGGGGACCCGGTCCAGGCAGGCGGCCAGCGGGGTGTCCCGGCCCATGATCAGCGGCGGCATGGCCTTGGCCACCTTGTCGCCCACCGCGTACGGGTAGCCGAGGACCCGCGCCGCGTCGCGCACCGCGGCCCGGGCCTTGATGGTGGAGAAGGTGACCACGTTGGCCACGTGGTCGGGCCCGTAGCGCTCGGCCGCGTAGCGGATCATCTCGCCGCGGTAGCGCTCGTCGAAGTCCATGTCGATGTCGGGCATCTGCTTGCGCCCGGGGTTCAAGAAGCGCTCGAACAGCAGGTCGTAGCGGATGGGGTCGAGGTCGACGATGCGCAGGCAGTAGGCGACGCAGCAACCGGCCGCCGACCCCCGCCCTGGACCGACCCGGATGCCCCGCTCCCGGGCGTGGCGGATGAGGTCCCACACCACCAGGAAGTAGGCGGAGAACCCCATCTCCGAGATCACCCGCAGCTCGTAGTCGAGGCGCTCCGCCACGGCCGGCTCCAGCCGGGCGCCGTAGCGCTGGTGGGCGCCGTCGTAGGCCAGGTGGCGCAGGTAGGCGTCGTCGTCGGCGAAGCCCGGCGGCAGCGGGAAGCGGGGCAGCTTGGGCTTGCCGAACTCGATCTCCACCTGCGACCGCTCGGCGATCCACAGCGTGTTGTCGCACGCCTCGGGCAGCTCGGAGAACAGGTGGCGCATCTCGGCCGCCGACTTCAGGTAGTGCTCGTCGCCCTCGAAGCGGAAGCGCTTCTCGTCAGCCAGGGTGGCGCCCGTCTGCACGCACAGGAGGGCGTCGTGGGCGACGGCGTGCTCGCGCCTGGTGTAGTGGCTGTCGTTGGTGGCCAGCAGGGGGGCGCCGAGGTGGCGGGCGATCTCCACCAGCCGGGGGTTGGTCCGGTGCTGCTTGGCCAGCCCGTGGTCCTGGAGCTCGACGAACAGGTTGTCCCGCCCGAAGATGTCCTGGAGGCGGCCGGCCAGCTTGGTCGCGCCCTCCTCGTCGCCCCGCAGCAGGGCCTGGAGGACGACGCCTCCCAGGCACCCGGTGGTGGCGATGACGCCCTCGGCGTGGCGCTCCAGCAGCTCCCAGTCGAGGCGGGGCTTGTAGTAGTAGCCCTCCAGGTAGGCGGCGCTGGACAGCTTGAGCAGGTTCCGGTACCCGGTGGTGGTCTCGGCCAGCAGGGTGAGGTGGTAGTAGAGCTTCTCCCCCTCGCCGTCCTCGCCGCCGGTGTCGTCGACGCGGCCCCGCCGCACCGGCCGCTCGTGGCGGCTCTCGCCCGCCATGTAGGCCTCGGTGCCGATGACCGGGGTGATGCCCGCCGCCCGGCACTCCCGGTAGAAGTCCAGGACGCCGTACATGTTCCCGTGGTCGGTGATCCCGATGGCGGGCTGGCCGTCGGCCGCCGCCGCCTCGATCACGTCCTTCACCCGGGCCGCACCGTCGAGCATGGAGAACTCGGTGTGCACGTGGAGGTGGGAGAAGCTGCTCGCCACGACCCCGCCGTCCTCCTTTCCACAGGCGTCCATCCACAGGCGTCCACAGCCTGTGCATAACTAC
>JBKHXC010000426.1:0-1613 GCA_046566225.1 Acidimicrobiia bacterium | reverse complement strand
TGGTCCGCCTGCGGCCCGGGGCTCGGGTGGCCGACGCGGTGGCGGCGGCCGGCGGCGCCACCGCCGACGCCGACACCGCCAGCCTGAACCAGGCCCTGGTGGTGGCCGACGGCGAGCAGGTGCGGGTGCCACGGGTGGGCGAGCCGCCGCCGCCCCCGGCGGCACCGGCCGGACCGGCCCGCCCCGGGGCGGCTGGCGCCGGCGGCCTGGTCGACCTCAACCGGGCCACCGCCGAGGAGCTCGACACCCTTCCGGGCGTGGGGCCGGCGACGGCGGCCGCCATCATCACCTGGCGCACCGAGAACGGCGGCTTCCGCCGGATCGACGACCTGCTCGAGGTGCCCGGCATCGGCCCCTCTCGGCTCGAGCGGCTCCGCCCGCTGGTCCGGGTCTAGCGGTGGAGGACCGCCACTGCGTGCTGCTGGCCGTGCTGGTGGCCGCCGGGGCGCTGGTGGCCGGGTCGGTGCCCGCCGCCGGCGCCGGGTGGCCCGCCCTCGCCGTCGCCCTGGTCTGCTGCGTGGGGGCCGCCGCCGCCTCGCGGCCGCTGCTGCTCGGGGTCGCCTGCTTCACCCTGGCCGCGGTGCTCGGAGCCCGCTCGTGGGCCGGCGTCGAGCCGCCGCCGACGGGCCGCTGGGCCGGAACGGCCACCCTCGTCACCGACCCCGCCTCGGCGAGCGGCACGGTGCGGGCCCAGCTGCGGCTGGCCGGCGGCCGCCACGTCGACGCCCTCGCCTTTGGCGCCGCCGGCAGCTGCCTGCGTCCGAGGCTGGCCGGTGAACGGGTCGAGGTGTCGGGCACGCTGGCCGGGCCGGCTCGGGGAGCGCGGGCGCGGCTGGCCGCCCGCCACGTCTCGGGGCGCCTCACCGTCGCCACCTGCCGGCCCGCCGGCGCGGGCCCGCCGTGGATGCGCGCCGCCAACGCCCTGCGCCGCACCCTGGCCCGGGGCGCCACCGCGCTGCCCGAGGACCGGCGGGGCCTGTGGGCGGGGCTGGTGGTGGGCGACGACCGCGACGAGCCGCCCGAGGTCGAGGCCGACTTCCAGGCCGCCGGTCTCACCCACCTGCTGGCGGTCTCGGGCCAGAACGTCGCGTTCGCGCTGGCGGCGGCCGGGCCCCTCCTCGGCCGCTTCGGCCTGCGCGGGCGGCTGGTCGCGGGGCTGGCGGTGCTGGCGCTGGTCGGGATGGCGGTCCGGTGGGAGCCGTCGGTGCTGCGGGCCACGGCGATGGCCGCCCTCGCTCTGCTCGCCGCCACCCTCGGCGTCGAGGCGTCGGCGTTGCGCCTGGTGTGCCTGGCCGTGGCGGGGCTGGTCCTCGTCGACCCGATGCTGGTCCACCGGCTGGGGTTCCGGCTGTCGGTGGCTGCCGTGGTCGGACTGGCTCTGTGGGCCCGGCCGCTTGCTGCCGTGCTGCCGGGGCCGGCGCCGCTCCGGCACGCGGTGGCGGCCACGGTGGCGGCCCAGGCGGCAACTGCGCCCCTCCTGCTCACCCTGGGCGGCTTGCCTCCGGCCTCGGTCCCGGCCAACGCGCTGGCCGTCCCGGCCGCCGGGCCGATCATGGTGTGGGGCCTCACCGGTGGGGTGGCCGCCGGCGTGCTGGGCGGCGCCGCAGCCTGGC
>JBKHXC010000425.1:0-3270 GCA_046566225.1 Acidimicrobiia bacterium | reverse complement strand
GAGCTGCTTCTGGTGGCGGACGATCGTCCCCTCCTGCGGGCGGGACTCGAACTTCACGTGGTCCACCAGCGCCCGCATGAGGGCGATGCCCCGCCCGCTCTCGGCGCTCTCCTCGGCGCGCGGCACGGGGGCGTCGGCGTCGAAGCCCTCTCCCTGGTCGACCACCCGGATGACGCAGTGGCGGTCGTCGAGCTGGACCTGCACCTCGTACTCCTCGCCGGCGCGGGAGTGCTCCAGCACGTTGGTGCACGCCTCGGTGAGGGCCACCTCGATGTCGGCCACGCAGTCCGGGTCGACGCCCAGCTCGCGGAGCGCCTCGCGGCAGATGTGGCGGGCCACCGGGACGGTCCGGGCGTCACGAGGCAACAGCAGCGCCATGTTGATCTCCATGGCATCGACGCTCCTTCCTCTCGATCGGCTCTTTCCCGCACCCGGGGGGACCCATTCCTTCCCGCTCGCCCGTACGCTCCCGGTGTGGAACGCCTTCCCTTCGAGCTCCCGCATCGGTCGGCCGGCGGCCAGGTCCGTCTCCTGAGCCTGGTGCGCCTGTCCTCCGAGCTGGCGCGGGCGGTCGCCGCGGTGGGGCGGGTGGGGGTCGAGGGCGAGGTGGTGGTGCCCCGGTCGCACCCCGGCGGCGTGTACTTCACGCTGCGGGACCGGGCGGCCCAGATCGCCGTGCGCTGCCCGGCCGCCCGCACCGCCCGCTGCCGCGTGGTGGCCGGGGAGCGGGTGCTGGTCACCGGGACGGTGGCGTGGCTGCCGGACCGGGGCGGCGCCCAGCTCGTGGCCGAGGAGGTGGCGCCCACCGGCGCCGGCGCCATCGCCGCGGCCGTCGCCGAGCGCCGGGCCCGGCTGGAGGCCGACGGCCTGCTGGCCCGTGCCCGCCGGCCCCTGCCCCGCCTGCCGGCGGCCATCGGCGTGGTCTGCGGCACCGAGGCGGCCGTCCGGGCCGACATCGAGTCGGTCGTCGCCGCCCGGTACCCGGGCTACCCCCTGGCGTGGGAGACCGCCAACGTGTCGGGGCCGGGGGCGGCCGACGCCGTGGCCGCCGCCCTGGCCGCCCTCGACGCCCGCCCCGAGGTCGGCGTCATCATCCTGGCCCGGGGCGGCGGCGACGCCGCCCAGCTGCTGCCGTTCAGCGACGAGGCGCTGTGCCGGGCCGTCTGCGCCTGCACCACCCCCGTCGTGTCGGCCGTCGGCCACGAGGGCGACCGCCCCCTGTGCGACGAGGTGGCCGACGCCCGCTTCGGCACGCCCTCGCTGGCGGCCTCCGCCGTCGTGCCCAGCCGGGCCGAGCTGGAGTCCGAGCTGGCCCGGCTGGCCGACCAGCGCTCGGCCCTCCTGCACCACCGGGTCGAGCAGGCGGCCGCCCGCCTGGCCGCCGTGGACCCGGCCCGGGCGGTGCGGGCCGGCCTCGACGTGGCGACCCGTCGCCTCGACGCGGCGGCCGCCCGCCTCCGCCTGGTCCATCCCGCCCGGGCGGTGGCGGCCGCCGCCGGCCGCCTGGAGCGGGTCGACTGGCGGGGCCCGGCCCGGCGCCGCGGCACCCACGAGGCCCAGCGCCTGGCCGCCTGCGCCCGCCACCTGGAGGCGCTCTCGCCGGCGCGGGTCCTCGAACGGGGCTACGCGGTGGTGCGCGACGAGTCCGGCGCGGTGGTCAGGGACGCCTCGGCGGTGACGCCCGGCGCCCGCGTGCGGGTCGAGCTGGCCGCCGGCCGCCTCGCCGCCCGCGTCGAGGAGATCGAGCGGTGACGGCGGGGGGGTCGCCGGGCGGGACCGGGGACGACGAGTCGCTCACCTACGAGCAGCTGGTCGAGGCCCTGGAGGAGCTCACCCGGCGGATGGCCGACGGGGCCATCGGCATCGAGGAGGCGGTCGAGCTCTACGAGCGGGCCGGCCGGCTCCACGCCCTGGCCGCCGAGCGCCTGGCCCGGGTGCAGGCCCGCATCGAGGGCCTGGCCGACGGCCCGCCCGGCCCCGGCTGAGCGCCGGCCGCCTCGGCGCCGGTCACCGGCGGGGCCAGGGGTGGGTGAAGCACCGGTGGCTGCGGAGGCCGGGGGCCACCAGGCCCCAGACCCCCCCGGCCGCCAGCCGGGTCCGGTCGGTCCAGGCGATGGCCTGGGGGGCGGCGACCCGGCGGACGACCTGGCGGATGCCGCCCTCGTGCACGGCGTAGCCGGCCCACGTGCCCGGGTAGTGCATGGTCGCCCCGATCTCGGTGACGACCAGCGGCCCGTGGCGCCGGCGCCGGTTGCGATGGGAGTGGCCGGCGCTCACCAGGGTCGCCGGGTTGGCCTCGGCCGCCGCGTCGAGCAGGGCCCGGGCCTGGTCGCCGGGGATCCCGGGCGGGTAGGTCAGCGCCCGGCGGTAGCGCTGGAGGTAGTGGTGGAGGGCCAGGAAGGCGGGGCCGGGCGCCGTCGCCAGGAGGTCGGCGATCTGGTCCCGCTGGCGGCCGTCGACGGCTCCGTGGCCCTTGCGGGGGACCGACGTGTGGCCCAGCACCACCCGCAGGCCGGGCAGGTCGAAGGGGAAGGGGTCGGCCGGGATGTCGATGCCGTGGGGGGCCAGGGCGGCTCGCCCGTCCACCGCCTTGCGCCCCACGTCGTGGTTGCCCAGCACGGCGGCCACCGGCACCTCCAGCCCGCCCAGGAGCCGGCCCACGTCGGACCACTGCTGGGGCCGGCCCGTGTAGGTGAGGTCGCCCTTGGCGACGACGGCCCCGGCGCCCCAGGCCACGGCCTCGCCGAGCGCGGCGCGGGCGCAGCGCAGCGGGTAGGGCTCCAGGCCCGGCGACGGGTCGTCGCGAAAGGAGCGGAGGATCCCGAAGCGGCGCTCGCCGACGTGGATGTCGTTCACCGTGGCGAACCGGCACAGCAGCTCGCCCGGCGGCGGCGCCAGGGTGCGGGCGGTGGCGACCGTCCGCGGCGGCCCGTCGCCCCGCAGGGTGACCGCCACCACGGTGGCCGGGGGGAGCCCGCCGAACGACGCCGCCCCCGGCCCCGGCGAGGTCACCTCGACGCGGTCGTCGCCGACCGACAGGGCCGACCCGGGCTCCAGGCCCCGCCAGCACACCTGGATGGAGTCGTCCTCGACGGCGAAGACCTCGATGTCGCGCACCGTGGCGTTGTAGCACCCCGGGGTACGCTTTCCGTGTTCGGCGGGCACGGCAGGAGGCGATTCGTTGATGCGCAGGCTCAGGTGGCGGGCGGCGGCGGCCGGTGCCGCCCTGGGACTGGTGGCCACGATCGTGCCGGCCACGGTGGCCGCGCC
>JBKHXC010000424.1:0-6794 GCA_046566225.1 Acidimicrobiia bacterium | reverse complement strand
ACCCCCAGCTCGAGGGCGCCCTCGACGGCGTCGAACAGGGCCTCCTCGCCGGCGCCATGGCCCTCGGTGCGGGGCAGGCCGCGCTTCCTCGCACAACGGCCGTTGCCGTCCATGACGCAACCGATGTGGGCCGGCACCCGGGCGTGGTCGATGCCGTCGAGGTCCACGGGGCGACCGTACCGCGCCGGCGACCCCGCGCCCGGCCACGTCAGAGCGATTTCCGGCAACCCCGGCGGGGTACAGCCGCACCATGATCGAGCGGGCGCTGTGCCCACTGGCCGGGCGGTGGCCGTGGCTGGGGACGGCGCTGCGCGTGCAGAAGCGGTTCGGCGAGGTCCACGGCAACTACCTGGGCGCGGCCGTCACCCTCACCGCCTTCCTCTCGCTGTTCCCCCTGCTGCTCGCGGTGGTCGGCGTCATCGGCCTGGTCTCGCGCAGCGCCACCGACCTGCCGGGGACCGTGATCCGCCAGCTGGGCATCTCCGACGAGGCGACCACCACCATGCTGCGCCGGGCGTTCGACCAGGCCGAGTCGAGCGGGCGGGCCGCCTCCGTCGTCGGCCTGGCCGGCCTGCTGTGGTCGGGGCTGGGCCTGGTCGCCGCCTTCCAGTTCGCCTTCGACTCGGTGTGGCAGGCGGCCGGGCGGGGCCTCAAGGACAGGCTGTACGGCCTGGTGTGGCTGGCGGGGGCCAGCGTGATCTTCTTCGCCTCCTTCCTGCTCACCTTCGTCCTCCGCCAGCTGCCGGGGCCGGCGTGGCCGGTGGCGTCCGTCGCCAACCTGGCCGTCGGCGTGGCGTTGTGGACGTGGACCTTCCGCGCCCTTACCAACCGGGACGTGGGCTGGAAGGCGCTGCTCCCCGGGGCGGTGCTGGGGGCGGTGGGCATGCAGGTCCTCCAGACCCTGGGCGGGATCTACGTGCCCCGGATCGTCAGCTCCACCTCCGCCCTGTACGGGTCGATCGGCGTGGTCTTCGCCGTCCTCGCCTGGCTGCTGTTCTTCGGTCGCCTGGTCGTGTACGCCGCCACCCTCAACGTGGTCCGCTGGGAGGAGGACCACGGGACGGTGACGGCCGAGATCGAGGTCCCCCGGGTGCCGGGCGACGTGCCCGTGAGCGCCTCGCGGGCGGGCGAGGCCCAGCCCCGCCGGGCCGCCGCCCCCGCCTGAGCCGGGCCGCCGGCCGGCGGCCGATCCCCTACCCTTCGACCATGGGTGGCAGCACCTTCGGCCGGGCGCTTCGCGTCACCACCTTCGGTGAGTCCCACGGCCCGGCCGTGGGCGTGGTGGTCGACGGCTGCCCGCCCCGCCTGCCCCTGGCCGTCGAGGAGATCCAGGCCGACCTCGACCGGCGCCGGCCCGGCCAGAGCCGCCTCACCACCCAGCGCCAGGAGGCGGACCGGGCCGAGCTGCTCTCCGGCGTGTTCGAGGGCGCCACCCTGGGCACGCCCATCGCCGTGGTCGTCCGCAACACCGACGCCCAGAGCGGCGCCTACGAGGCCATGAAGGACGTGTACCGCCCGTCCCACGCCGACTTCACCACCGAGGCCAAGTACGGGGTGCGGGACTGGCGGGGCGGCGGGCGGGCCAGCGCCCGGGAGACCACCGCCCGGGTGGCCGCCGGTGCCGTCGCCCGCAAGCTCCTGCGGGCCGTGGCCGGCGTGGAGGTGCTGGCCTGGGTGGAGTCGGCGCACGAGATCGACGCCAAGGTGGACGAGAGCCTCGTCACCGCCGAGGCGGTGGAGGCGGGCCCGGTGCGCTGCCCCGACCCGGGCGCCGCCGAGGCCATGGCCGCCGCCATCGACGACGCCCGCAGGCGGGGCGACTCGCTGGGCGGCGTGGTGGCGTGCGTCGCCCGGGGCGTGCCAGCCGGGCTGGGGGAGCCGGTGTTCGACAAGCTGGAGGCCGATCTGGCCAAGGCCATGCTTTCCCTGCCGGCGGCCAAGGGCTTCGAGGTGGGGAGCGGCTTCGGCGGCACCCGCCTCACCGGCCTGGCCCACAACGACCCCTTCCTCCCCGGGCCCGGGGGGCGGCCGGTCGCCGCCACCAACCGGTCCGGCGGCGTGCAGGGGGGCATCACCAACGGGGCGCCCGTGCTGGTGCGCGTCGCCTTCAAGCCCACCGCCACCATCGCCCGCCCGCAGCAGACCGTGGACCGGGCCGGCAACGAGGTGACGCTGGCGGCCAAGGGCCGCCACGACCCGTGCGTCCTGCCCCGGGCGGTGCCGATCGTAGAGGCCATGACCTGCCTGGTCCTGGCCGACCACTGGCTGCGCCAGCGGGCGGTGGACGTCGTGGGCGGCGCACCGTGACGCCGTCGATGGCGAAGGCCAACGACCCGTGCTGGTGCGGGAGCGGGCGCAAGTTCAAGCGCTGCCACCGGGCGGCCTACGAGCCCGTCCGGGCCGGGCGCGTCGGCGACCGGCGGCCCGTCCCCGACGGCATCGCCAAGCCC
This sequence comes from Acidimicrobiia bacterium, assembly GCA_046566225.1. GTDB lineage: Bacteria > Actinomycetota > Acidimicrobiia > Acidimicrobiales > DATLFN01. The sequence continues at coordinate 4,344 of JBKHXC010000424.1, read as the reverse complement.
TCCTACGCCGACACCGGCGTGGTCGACCGCTGGGCCGAGCCCACCGTGAAGCCGGCGCCGGTCGTCGAGCGGATGCGGCGGGCCGGGCGCCAGGCGGCCGACGTCCTCGCCGCCGTGGCGGCCGCCGCCGCGCCCGGGGTCACCACCGACGAGCTGGACGCCCTGTGCCACCGCCTGGCCCTGGAGCGGGGCGCCTACCCCAGCCCGCTCAACTACGAGGGGTCGGTGCAGCCGTTCCCCAAGTCGCTGTGCACGTCGGTCAACGAGGTCATCTGCCACGGCATCCCCGACGACCGCGCCCTGGTGGACGGCGACATCGTGAGCCTCGACGTCACCCTGTTCGTCGACGGGGTGCACGGCGACACCTGCGTCACCGTGCCGGTGGGAAAGGTGGACGCCGAGTCACGCCGGCTGATCCGGGTGACCCGGGAGTGCCTGGCCCGGGGCATCGAGGCGGTGGCGCCCGGGCGACCGGTCAACGCCATCGGCCGGGCCATCCAGGACCACGCCGAGGCGGCCGGCTTCGGCGTGGTGCGCCAGTTCGTCGGCCACGGCGTGGGCGAGACGTTCCACAGCGGCTTCCACGTCCCCCACTACCACGACCCGGGCCGGCGGGAGCCGCTGGAGCCGGGGATGACCTTCACCATCGAGCCCATGATCACCATGGGCGCCTGGCAGGCCCGCATGTGGCCCGACGGGTGGACGGCGGTGACGGCCGACGGGCGCCGGGCCGCCCAGTTCGAGCACAGCCTGGTGGTCACCGACGACGGAGCCGAGATCCTCACCACGCCCGCCGACCGGTCCGCCCACCCCTACTGGGCCACCTGACGCGGTGGTGGCGGCAGGGCTCAGCGCCGGCCGAGCCTGGCGATGACGTCGTCGAGGTCGCGGCGCAGGGCGGCCACCTCGGCCCGCAGCACGGCCACCTGGGAGGCGAGCGAGCCGTGCCCGCTGTCGGGGGCGGAGGCGGGCCCGGCGGACGCCGGCGCCGGCGCCCTCGGCGCCTCGGCCGGGGCGGCGACGGCGCCCGGGGCGGCGGAGGCCAGCAGCTGGGCGTAGCGCAGCTCCTTGCGGCCCGGCTCCCGGGGCAGGCCGGCCACCAGGGGCTCGGGCCGGCGGGCCAGCTCGTCCAGCTCCTCCTCCACCTCCTCCAGCGAACCGGGCCCGGCCATGCGCTCGGTCCGGGTGCGCAGCTCGCCCGGCGTCTGCGGGCCCCGCAGGAGCAGCACGGCGACCAGGGCCAGCTGGCGGCGCCCCAGGCCCAGCACCTCCTCCAGCACCTGGCGGTAGCGGGTCACCGACCGGCCGTGCGACGGGTGCACGAAGCGCACCACCCGCTTCTCCTTGAGGCGCAGCAGCGCCTCCTCCACCGTGCGGTCGTCGTAGGAGACCACCGGGTCGCGGCTCGACGCCTGGTTGCACGCCGCCACCAGGGCGTGGAGCGTGAGCGGGTACTGCTGGGGCGTGGTGAGCTGCTTCTCGACCAGCGCCCCCACCACGCGCCCCTCGACGGGGTCGAGGGAGATCACCGCGCCCCGCCCGTCCCCGCCGCCACCGACGCCCTGCTCACGGGAACCCGGCCCGCCGCTCCCGGTCGCTCATGGCCGCCCGGTGCCTCAGCCCCCGGCGGTGGCGGGCGACGCCTTCTTGGCCGCCGCCTTCTTGGCCGCCCTCTTCTTGGCCGCCGCCTTCTTGGCCGACGCCGCCGCCTTGCGGTCGGCCTCGCCGGCCGCCCAAGCCTTGGTGGTCTGGTCCTCCAGCTCGGCGCCGGCGGCCAGGTTGCGCACGGCCTTGATCCCGTTCATGGCCGCCGCCTTGCTGTTGTAGGACTCGCTGGTGGCCACCGTCTGCCCGTTGGTCGACAGCAGCGAGAAACGGAACTTCCCCGTCGTGCCCTTCTTGACGACGAACTTGCCTGGCATCGCTTCCTCCTGGGATCCCTTTCCCCGTCGAACATACCGGGGCGGGCCGTCCCGCTCGGGGATGGTCACGACCCACCGGCTCGGCCGGCGGCCCTGTACGGTCAAAGCGGTGGACGTGCGGTCGGCGCTGGACCGGGTGCGGGGGGCGCTGCCGGCGGGCGAGGAGCGCCCCGGCCAGGTGGCGATGGCCGAGGCGGTGGAGCGGGCCATCGAGCGCGAGCGGCACCTGATCGTGCAGGCCGGCACCGGGACCGGCAAGAGCCTCGGCTACCTGGTCCCGGCCATCCTGTCCGGCCGGCGGGTGGTGGTCGCCACCGCCACCAAGGCGCTCCAGGACCAGCTGGCCGGCAAGGACCTGCCCTTCCTCGCCCGCCACCTGGGCGTGCCGTTCGACGCCGCCGTGCTCAAGGGCCGCGCCAACTACCTGTGCCGCCAGCGGGCCGACGAGGTGGCGGGCGGCGACGACCAGCTCTCGCTCGACGACGTGTCCGGCGACGTCGGGGCGCTCGGGCGCGACGTGGTCCGGCTGGTCGAGTGGGGCCGCACGACGACGAGCGGCGACCGGTCCGACCTCGACTTCGAGCCCCGGGCCCGGGCGTGGGCGGCGGTGAGCGTGGGGTCGACGGAGTGCCCGGGCGCCCTCAAGTGCCCGAGCGGGGACGGCTGCTTCGCCGAGGCCGCCCGCCGCCGGGCGGAGGACGCCGACGTGGTGGTCGTCAACACCGCCCTCTACGGCGCCCACCTGGCCAGCGGCGGCCACGTGCTGCCCGAGCACGACGTGGTGGTCTTCGACGAGGCCCACGCCCTGGAGGACGTCGCCGCCGAGAGCCTGGGCCTGGAGCTCGGCGGCGGGCGGGTGCGGGCCGTGGTCCGCTGGGCCCGGCCGCTGGTGGGGCCCGACGACGGCGACGCGGTGGACGACCTGGAGGCGGCGGCCACCCGCCTGGAGGAGGCGAGCGGGCCGTGGCGGGACCGCCGGGTCCCCCCCGGCGACCTCGGCGGCGACCTGGGCGCCGCCGTCGAGCTCGCCACCCAGCGCCTGTCCCGGGTGACGGCCGCGGTGCGGGCGGGCGACGGCGACGCCGCCCGCCGGGCCCGGGCGCTCCAGGCCGCCGGCCACCTGGCGGCCGACCTGGCGGTGGCCGCCTCCGTCCCCGACGGGTCGGTGGCCTGGGTCGAGGGGCGCCCGGGCGGGCCGGTGCTGCGCATGGTGCCCGTCGACGTGGGCGAGCTGCTCGCCGCCCGCCTGTGGGACCACGTGACCGCGGTGCTCACCAGCGCCACCGTCCCGCCGCTGCTGTCCACCCGGGTCGGCATCGCCGCCGACCGCTGCGACGAGCTCGACGTGGGCAGCCCCTTCCCCCACGCCGACCACGCCCTGCTGTACTGCGCCGCCCACCTGCCCGACCCCCGCTCGCCGCGATCGTCCGACGCCGTGCACGACGAGCTGGAGGCGCTGGTGAGGGCGGCGGGCGGGCGCACGCTGGCCCTGTTCACCAGCTGGCGGGCCATGCAGGCCGCCGTCGAGGCGCTCCGCCCCCGCCTGCCGTGGACCGTGCTGGCCCAGGGCGACCTGCCCAAGCCGGCGCTGGTCGAGGCCTTCGCGTCGGAGGAACGCTCCTGCCTGTTCGCCACCATGGGCTACTGGCAGGGCATCGACGTCCCCGGCTCGTCGCTGTCGCTGGTGACCATCGACCGGATCCCGTTCCCCCGGCCCGACGAGCCCCTCGTCCAGGCGCGGCGGGAGCGGGCCGGCCCGGGCGCCTTCCGCCTCGTCGACCTCCCCCGGGCCGCCACCCTGCTGGCCCAGGGCGCCGGCCGCCTGGTCCGCTCGGCCACCGACCGGGGCGTGGTCGCCGTCCTCGATCCCCGGCTGGCCTCGGCCGGCTACCGGTGGGACCTCGTCCGCGCCCTGCCGCCCATGCGCCGCACCCGCCACCGCGCCGAGGTGGAGGCCTTCCTGTCGGCGGCGCTCGACCCCGAGTAAATAGGTCACCGTTTCGGTGACCTATTTACTCGGGAGTGGGGGCCGGCGGCGGCGAAGGCTCAGTAGCCCAGCCGCTCCAGGGCCTTGGCGTGGCGCTGCCAGTCCTTGTCGACCTTGACGAACAGCTCCAGGTAGGCGCCGGGGGGCAGCTCGCGCCGGACCCGGGTGCCGACCTCCTTGAGCACCGAGGCCCGCCGGCCGATCACGATCGGCTTCTGGGACTCCCGCTCGACGAGTATCTCGCAGCGGATGCGGGGCCACTCCCACTCGGTGACCTGGCAGGCGATGCTGTGGGGCAGCTCGTCGCGCGCCACGGCGAGAAGCTGCTCCCGCACCAGCTCGGCCACCCAGAACGCCTCCGGCACGTCGGTGACCACGTCGTCGGGGTAGTACGCCGGGCCCTCGGGCAGGCGGGCGACGAGGGCGTCCACCAGG
>JBKHXC010000423.1:0-2792 GCA_046566225.1 Acidimicrobiia bacterium | reverse complement strand
TCCGGCGGTGCCGTGGTCGGCGCGGGGGTGGGGCGGGGGCGAGCCGCCGTGGTCGGCGGCGGCGCCACCGTGATGGTGGGGGCCGGCCCGGTGGGCGGGGGAGCGGTGGTGGGCGCGGCCGTGGTGGGCGGTGGGGTCGTCGTGGTGGCGATGGGCGGCAGGAGCTGGGCGGCCGCCGGCGCCGCCACGAGGACGGCAAGCCCCAGCAGCGCCGACCCGGCGAGGGCCGCCACCCGGGGCGACCGGCGGACGGGCGTCGGCACCGGCGGGCTCCGCCTCAGCCGCCGCCGCCGGTCTCGGTGACCGTGATGGCGCCGGTGGGGCACTCCTCGGCCGCCATGCGGACCGCCTCGGGGGGCTCGGCGGTGGGGTCGACCACCGTGGCGACGCCCTGGCGATCGAGGGCGAAGACGCCGGGCGCGGCGTGGGTGCAGCACTTGGACCCGATGCAGCGGGCCCGCTCGACCCGCACCTCGAGGGTCACCGGGCTCCCCCCGTCGTCGCCGGGACGGCGCAGGGCGGAGGAACCAGCGCCGTCAGCCGTGGCCCAGCTCGAGCGGCGGCCGGAGGTCGACGCCCTCCTCGGCCAGCCCCCGCTCCAGCCGGGCCCGCTCGAGGTGGCTGAGGAGCCGGGTGCCCACGAACAGGTCCAGCGGGGGCGCGTAGGGCAGGCGGAGGAGGTTCGCCGCCACCACCAGCGCCTCGTCGTAGGCGTACTGGGCGGCGTTCCAGCCACCGGGCTGGCCGGGCGTGATCTCCCCCGAGGTGCCGTGCGAGGGCAGGTGGGACCGGATCGTGCGCAGCTCGTAGGCCAGGCCGTCGATGGCGGCATCGACGGAGATCCCCATCTGGGCCGCCAGGCCCTCGATGGTCTTGGGCTGCTGATGCATGTGGACCGTCCAGGAACTCGGTGCAACCCGTCGGGCGAGGCAGATCTTACGCCATCGCCCCCGGGCGGATGTGGGCGGGCGAAGGGCGGTCGGCCGCCGCCGCCCGGTAGCGTGGCGGCCGATGGCGGGCAGCCACGGGACCGAACGGGGGTGAGCGCCACCGACGCGGTGCGAGTCGAGGCTCTGCTCGGCCGGCCCCCCCGGGGCGACTACGAGGTCGTGGTGCGCGGCCGCGGGGGCGAGCCGGTGGTGATCTGCAACGCCCCGCTCCTGGCCGACTGGACGCCCATGCCCACCCGCTACTGGCTGGTGGGCGCGGCCGAGCGCGAGGCGGTGTCGCGGCTGGAGGCGGCGGGCGGCGTCCGGGCCGCCGAGGCCGCCGTCGGCGCCGCCGCCCTCGACGACGCCCACCGCCGCTCCGCGGCCGCGCGCGACGCCGCCGTCGCCGCCGCCCACGCCGGCCCCCGCCCGTCCGGCGGCGTGGGCGGCACCCGCCGGGGGGTGAAGTGCCTCCACGCCCACTACGCCTGGTACCTGGCCGGCGGTGACGACCCGGTGGGCCGGTGGGTGGCGGAGCGGTTGGGCCGGTGACGCCGGCCGCCGCCATCGACTGCGGGACCAACTCCACCCGCCTGTTGGTGACCGACGGCGGCTCCCGCCCCATCGAGCGGCTCATGACCATCACCCGCCTGGGCCAGGGCGTCGACGCCGCCCGCCGCCTGGCGCCCGAGGCCGTCGACCGCACCCTCGCCGTCCTCCGGGAGTACCGGGCGGTCATGGACCGCCACGGGGTCGAGCGGGTGCGGGTGGCGGCCACCTCCGCCGTGCGGGACGCCGAGAACCGCGACGAGTTCCTCGACGCCGCCGAGGCGGTGGTGGGCGTCCGCCCCGAGCTGCTTCCCGGCGACGAGGAGGGGCGGTTGTCCTTCGCCGGCGCCGCGGCCGGCCTGGACCCGGCCGCCGGGCCGTTCCTGGTCGTCGACATCGGCGGTGGGTCCACCGAGTTCGTCGTCGGCTCCGACGCCCCGGTGGGGGTGGCGTCGGTCGACGTGGGCTGCGTGCGCATCACCGAGCGCTACCTGCACTCGGACCCGCCGACGCCACTGGAGCTGTCCCAGGCGATCAGCGTGATGCACGCCCACCTCGAGGACGTGAAGCGCGAGCTTCCGGCGGTCTCCGAGGCGCGGAGGCTGATCGGCCTGGCCGGCACCGTCACCACCATGGCGGCGGTGGAGATCGGCCTGGCGGTCTACGACCCCGGCCGCATCCACCACTTCGTGCTGACCCGGGCGGCGGCCGAGGACGTGTTCCGAACCCTGGCCACCGAGCCCCGCGCCGACCGCGTCCACAACCCCGGGCTGGAGGAGGCGCGCGCCGACGTCATCGTGGGCGGCGCCGCCATCCTGGTGTCGATCATGCGCCACTTCGACTTCGACCACTGCCTGGTGTCGGAGGCCGACATCCTCGACGGCCTGGTGCGCTCGGTGCTCCACCCGGCCTAGACCTTCGACGTCGTTCGTTCGCTTCGCTCACTCCACTCCGTCGAGTCGGATCGTGCTCCGGCGGGCGAGCGGAGCTCGCGCCGCCTCCGCCCTGTCCCTTGTCTCTGTGTCCGCAGCCGAAGAGGCCGCCTGCGGCGGCAGGTGCGGCCGCGGACCTTGCCGCTGCGAAGGCGGCGAAGGCTTGTGGCCAGGGCAGTGGCGGGCCCGCCCCCTCAGCCGGGAGCCGGTGGGCCCCGGTGGCGGGCCCGGTTGTGGAACCCGCAGGCGGGGCGACCGTTGGCGGCCACCGTGGCCCCCCCGGCGGCCCAGGGCTCGACGTGGTCCACCTGGCAGCGCCCGGCGGGCTCGTCGCAGGTGGGGTGGAAGCACTCCCGGTCCCGCACCTGCACGGCCCGGCGGG
>JBKHXC010000422.1:0-1892 GCA_046566225.1 Acidimicrobiia bacterium | reverse complement strand
TGGTGGGCGCCCTGCGGGCTCTGGTCCCCGAGGCCGGGGTGGACGAGCGCTTCGGCCAGCTGGTGGCCGGCCTGGACCTCGACGTGGACCCCGGCGCGGCGAGCGCCGTGGTGGCGGTGGCCCTGGCCGCTGCGGCATCCGAGCGCCGCTCGGTGGTGCTGGTCGACGTGGACGAGGTCAACCCCGGCGTGGCCCGCCGCCTCGGCCTGGCCCTCCACCCCCACCTGCTCGACGCCCTCGACGCCGTCCACGCCGGCCCGGGCACCGACGCCGCCGACCCCCTCGGTGACGCCCTGGCCCGTCCCGCCCTGGGCCCGGCCGGGCGGCTGGGGTTCGACGTGATCACCGGCCTGGCCAACCGCGACGACTGGGCACTGGCCCGGGGCGGCGACGTGGCCGCCCTCCTCGACGCCCTGCGGGCCCGGTGGGGGGTGGTGGTGGTCAACCTCGGCCCCCACCTGGAGGACCTCACCCGCTGGGTCGACCGCTTCGGTGCCTCCCGGGCCGCCCTGGGCGTGGCCGACGCGGTGGTCGGCGTGTGCGAGGCGTCGCCCCGGGGCGTGCTGCGCTTCCTCGACTGGCTGGCCGAGGCGTCGGCGCTGGTGCCGTCCCGGCCCGTGCACGTCGTGGTCAACCGGGTCCCCCGCTCGGCCTTCCGGGCCGCCGAGGTGCTCGAGCGCCTCCGCGCCGACGCCGGCGGCCGGCTGGCCTCGGTCGACCTGGTGCCCGAGGACCCGGCCGTGCGCCGGGCCGAGTGGGCTGGCGAGGTGGTGGGGGGCCGGCGCTTCCGCCGGGCCGTGGCCGTCGTCGAGACCCGCCTGTTCTCCCCCGCGCCCGCCACCGCCGCCGCCGGGGGGACGCCGTGACCCTGGTAACCGGCGACCACGGCGCCGGGGCCGAGGCGGCGCCGGCGGCCGCCGTCCCCGACGCCTACGAGGAGCTGCGGGCGTCGGTGCTGGGCGAGGTGTCCGGCCGGGGCGTCGACCTGTCCGACCACGCCGCGGTGCGGGCCCTGGCCGGCGAGGTGGTGGCGCACTACCAGGCCCGGGCCCGGGCCGGCATGGGGGGCCGGGCCCTGGCCGACCCCGCCGCCATGGCCGCCCGGCTGTGCCGCAGCCTGCTCGACTTCGGGCCCCTGTCCGCCTTCTTCTCGGGCGAGATGGTGGTCGAGGAGCTGGTGATCGTGGGCGCCGACGTGTCGTGGATCGACGCCGAGGGCCGCTGGGCCATGCTCGACGAGCCGGTGACCGAGGCCGAGCTGCGCAGCGTCGTCGACCGCGTGCTGGCCGACGCCGGCGCGGCGGTGGACGAGTCCAACCCCATCGTCCAGGTGCAGATCCTCGACGGCCGGGGCCGCATGGGGGTGGTCATCCCCCCGGTGGCCGACCGGCTCAACGTCTGCATCCGCTGGTACCTGCCCCGCCACGAGACCCTGCCCCGCCTGGTGGGCTGGGACACCCTCACCTCGGAGGCGGCGAGCCTGCTGGCCGCCTGCATGCTCACCCCCACCGGCGTGGTGCTGACGGGCCCGCCGTCGTCGGGCAAGACCAGCCTGGGCAACGCCATGGTGGGCGCCTCGCCGTCCCACCAGCGGGTGGTGTGCTGCGAGGACACGCCCGAGATCAACCCCCGCCACCTGGCCCCGTTCCGCTGGCGCACCCGCCGCCCCGGCCCCGACGGCACCGGCGGGGTGTCCCTGCGCGACCTGGTGCGCACCGCCCTCGGCATGCGGCCCGACCTCATCGTGGTGGGCGAGGTGCGCGGGGCCGAGGCCTACGAGCTCACCCGGGCCGGCAACGCCGGGTGCGGGATGCTCACCACCGTCCACGCCAACTCGGCCCGGGCCGGGCTGCAGGCCCTGCTGTCCACCGCCGTCATGGCCGGGGCCAACG
>JBKHXC010000421.1:0-2384 GCA_046566225.1 Acidimicrobiia bacterium | reverse complement strand
CTAGGGCCGGCTCTTCCTCCAGACCAACCCCGGCCTCATGGTCTTCCCCGGCATCGCCATCAGCCTGGCCGTCCTGGGCTTCAACCGGAGGGGCGACGGCCTGCGCGACGTCCTCGACCCCCAGCTGGCCCGCTCCCGGCGCTGACGCCTGCCGGCCGCCGCTCAGCCCGCCAGCGCCCCGGCGCCGGCCGGGGCGGGGGCGCCCTCGCCCGGGAAGTGGCACGCCACGGTGGAGCCCGTCCCCGACCGGTCGGCCAACGCCGGCTCCTCCTCGGCGCACCGGGCCTCGGCCCGCCAGCACCGGGTCCGGAACCGGCACCCCGACGGCGGGTCGGCCGGGTCGGGGACCTCGCCGGCCAGCACGATGCGGCCCGGCCGGTCCCGGCGGGCGGGGTCGGGCACGGGCACGGCGTCGAGCAGGGCCTGGGTGTAGGGGTGCTGTGGGGCGCCGTAGACAGCGGCGGTCGGCCCCGCCTCCACGATGCGCCCGAGGTACATCACCGCCACCCGGTCGGCGACGTGGCGCACGACCGAGAGGTCGTGGGAGATCATCAGGTAGGCGAGGCCGAGCCGGTCCTGGAGCTCGGCGAGGAGGTTCAGCACCTGGGCCTGGATGGACACGTCGAGGGCGGAGACGGGCTCGTCGAGCACGAGGACCTGGGGCTCGAGGGCCAGGGCCCGGGCGATCCCCACCCGCTGGAGCTGACCGCCGGAGAACTGGTGCGGGTAGCGGGCGGCGTGGGTGCGGTCGAGGCCCACCATCGCCAGCAGCTCGTGGACGCGCCCGTCGGCCTCCCGTCGGGACGCCCCGTGGATGCGCAGGGGCTCGGCGATGCTGGTGGCGACCGTGGCCTTGGGGTCCAGGGACGCGTGGGGGTCCTGGAACACCATCTGGATGCCCCGCCGGAGCCGGCGCAGCTCCCGGCCGGCGAGGGCGCCGAGGTCGCGGCCCCCGAACCGGATGGTCCCGCTGGTGGGGTCCACCAGCCGCATGACGGCGTTGGCCGTGGTGGTCTTCCCACAGCCCGACTCGCCGACCAGGCCCAGCGTGTCGCCCGGCCACAGCTCGAGCGAGACGCCGTCGACCGCCTTCACCGTGCCGGCCCGCCGGCCGAGGAGCCTGCTGCGTAGCGGGAAGTGGACGGCGAGGCCGGCCAGCTCCAGGATCGGCCGGCCCGACGGCACCGCCCGGCTCGGGCCCTCGGGCGCCGGGTGGGCCCCGCCCCCGGCACCCGGACGGGCCAGCTCGGCGTGGAAGTGGCACGCCGAGCGCCGGCCACCGGCACCGGCGGCGGCCAGCACCGGCACCTCGGCCCGGCAGCGCTCCCGCCCGCCGGCGGTGGGGCAGCGGGGGTGGAAGGCGCAGCCCGGCGGCACCCGGTGGAGCTGGGGCGGCTGGCCGTCGATGGACACCAGCCGCTCGCTCCTGTCCACCCGGGGCAGGCTGGCGAGCAGCCCCCGGGTGTAGGGATGGCGGGGGTCGGCGAACAGCTCGCCCACGGGCGCCTCCTCCACCACCCGCCCGGCGTACATCATCACCACCCGGTCGGCCATCTCGGCCACCACTCCCAGGTCGTGGGTGATGACCAGGATGGCGGCGCCCGTCTCCTCCTGGGCCCGGCGCAGGACCTGGAGGACCCGGGCCTGGACGGTGACGTCGAGGGCCGTCGTCGGCTCGTCGGCGATCACCAGGCGGGGGCGGTTGGCGATGGCCATGGCGATGACCGCCCGCTGGCACATCCCGCCGGACCACTCGTGGGGGTAGTCGTCGAGGCGGCCGGCGGCGTCGGGGATGCCCACGCTGTCGAGGAGGGCCACCGCCCGGTCGCGGGCGTCGCCCTTGGACGCCTGCCGGTCGTGGGCGCGGATCACGGCCGCGATCTGGTCCCCGATGGTGAACACCGGGTTGAGCGAGGAGACCGGCTCCTGGAAGACCATCGAGATGCCGGCGCCCCGCAGCTCGCGGAGCTGGCGGGGACGGAGGCTCGCCACGTCGGTGCCGCGGAAGCGGACGCGGCCGGTGACCTGCCGGTCGCGGCCCCCCGGCACCAGGCCGAGGACGGCGAGGGCGGTCATGGTCTTGCCGCAGCCCGACTCACCGACCAGGGCGACGGTCTCCCCGGCGCCCACGGCGAGATCGATGCCGTCGACGGCGTGCAGGGGGCCGGCGGGCGACGCGAACGTCACCCGCAGCTCCTCCACCTCCAGCACCGCCTCCGGGCGCGGCGTCACCGTCACGGCGACGCGCGCCGCCCGCCGGCGGTGGGGCGCGGCGGCGCCGCCCCGCCGCCTCGCACGCCGGGCACGACCAGGGCGCTCAGACGACGAGCAGCGACGCCAGCTCCCGCACGACGCGCACGGCGGGCGACGCCGGGTCGTGGTCA
>JBKHXC010000420.1:0-12423 GCA_046566225.1 Acidimicrobiia bacterium | reverse complement strand
GCCCGTTGGGGGCCTGCTTGGCCACCCACATCCGGATGGTGGCCGGCGTGTGGGTCTTCACCTCGAGGCTGAGGTTGGGCGTGGTGGCGTTGGGGGTCAGCCACGCCTTGACGATGCACTGGTTGGCACACCCGCCGGCGTCCTCGCCGGCGCTCAGCTGGCCGTTTCCGGCGACCAGGTCCTTGCCGAAGGCCGGCCGGAAGGCGTGCACGTCCACGTAGTGGTTGTGGCCGGGCTCGGAGACCTTGATCTTGAAGTCGACGGCGCCCGGGTCGTAGGCGTCGGCGTCGATGGTGAAGTCGACCTTGGCCGTCGAGCCGCCGGCCAGGCTGCCGTTCTTCGAGCCCAGGCTCACCGACGGCACCGTCGCCGCCGTCCACGACACGTCGGCGCCCCCGCAGTTGGTGACCGACAGGGACGAGCTGAGCGTCCCCGCCGGGAGGACGGCCGGGTCGGGGGTGACGAGCAGCGAGGCGCCGCCGGAGCCGAGGCCGGCGCAGGCGCCGGTGCCGGGCACGGGGTCGAGGTCGACGTCGCCGCTTCCGTCGCCGCCATCCGAGTTCGACGGGGTGCCGACGTCGGCGCCCTCGTCCGGGTAGCCGTGGGAGTCGTCCTCGGCGTCCAGCGCATCCTCGGTGGCGTCGCCGGCGCCACTGCCGCTGCTCCCACCGCCGGAGACGCCTGCGCCGCCCGGATCGGAGGAGCCGTCCGACGCGAGGAGCGACGGGCCGGACGACCCGCTGCCGCCCGCCTGTGAGGGCGCCGATTCCCCGGGCCGTCCGTCGCTCGCCGCCCGCAGGGTGGCCAGCACCAGGGCGACCACCACGACCAGGGCGATGGCCGCGGCACGGCGGCGCCGGCGGGATCCGGTCCTGCCCTCGGTGGTCGCCGCGGTGTCGATGGGTGCCGTCGGGGTGTCCATGTCGCCCTCCTGGATGTCGTGCGTACAGGAGAGAGAGCCGCTCGGTCGGACGATCCTGACAGGGAAGGCAGAACTTTCTTCCGCGCTGCCCGGCGGCTCCCGGCCCGGGCCCTCCGGATCTGGTATCGGGATCGGACCCTGGAGGGCCCCATGCCGATACCAGAGCGGTTCGGCGCACCGTGCCGGTGCCATGATCTCCGGCTGATGGGGACCGAGGCCCACCGACCCACGCCGCCGCCGCCGTCGCCAGCACCCCGGTCGGGCGGGCCGAGGGCGAGCCGGTGAGCGCCGTGCTGGCGCCGCTCCGCCGGTGGTGGTCCGGCCTCGCCTCCGGCTACTGGTTCATCCCCGCCTCCATCCTGGTGGTCGTCTCCGCCCTCGCCTTCGGGCTGGTCGCGGTGGACGCCCGCCTCGACGGCGGCGGCCGCCGGCTGGGCTTCACCGGCGGGCCGGACAGCGCCCGTGAGCTCCTGTCGGCCATCGCGTCGTCGACGCTCACCCTGGCCGCCCTCGTCTTCTCGGTCACCGTGATCGTGCTGCAGCTCGCCAGCGGGCAGTTCTCCCCGAGGGTGCTGCGGACGTTCCTCCGGGACCAGCGCAACCAGGCGACCCTCGGCGTGTTCCTGGCCACCTTCATGTACGCGCTGCTGGTGCTGCGCGAGGTACGGGGAGAGGACGGCACGGCCGACCGGTTCGTGCCCGGCATCGCGGTGACGTGCTCGTTCGCGCTCGTGCTCCTGTCGATCGTCCTCTTCATCCAGTACATCCACAACATCACCGGCTCGATCAGGGTGATCGAGATCATCGACCGGGTGAGCCGGGAGACGGCCGCCACCATCGACCGGCTCCACGGCGAGGACGCGCCCTCCCCGCCGGCCTCCCACCCGCCGCCGGCGGCCCGCACGATCCACGCCGAGACCCGTGGCGTCGTCACCTCCGTGTCGACCGACCGCCTCCGCCGGATCGCGGCGGGCGCCGACGTGTGCCTCGTCGTCGTCCCCCGCGTGGGCGACTTCGTGGCGACCGGCATGCCGCTCGTGACGGTGCACGGCGACCCCTCGGCCCTGGAGGCGGAGGACGAGCACAAGATCCGCGGCGCGGTCCCGCTGGCCAAGGAGCGCGATCTCGTCGACGACCCGGCGTTCGGGTTCCGCCAGCTCATCGACATCGCGGAGCGCGCCCTGTCGCCGGGCGTCAACGACCCCACCACGGCGGTGCAGTGCCTCGACCACCTCCACGACCTCCTGCGCCGCCTCGCCGGCCGCCCCCTCCCGCCCGAGCGCGTCGAGGTGGTGGACGGCGTGGCCCGGGTGGTGGCGCCACAGCTCACCTGGGACGGCTACGTGAACCTGGCGCTGGACGAGATCCGGCACTGGGGCGCCGACTCCATCCAGGTCCACCGCCGCATCGCCTCCATGCTCGACGACCTGGCCGGGGTGGTCGGGCCGGCCCGGGGCGGCGTGCTCGAGGACCAGCGCCGTTTGCTGGCCGCCCGCTCAGAGGACCTGGGCCCCGAGCAGGCCAGCGCAGCCCGAAGCCGACCGTGACCGTCCCGGGCCCGTCCCTCGCCGTCATGGCGGCGCTGCTGGTGCCGGGGGCGCCCGCCGGCGCCGGTCCGGGCGGCAACGGTCCCCTCCACTCGGCCCGGGACTGCGACGAGGCCGACTTCGGCGCAACGGACCCGTCACGGGTGGCGCCCACCAGGACCCTCCACCGGGGCGAGATCCAGGTCCGCTGACGGGCCGGGGCGCCGGTCGCCTCGGCCCGTCAGGCCCGTGCCGTCGCCCGCGCGGCGGCGCCCGGCCGGTCGGCCGGCCGCCGCCCCACCGACGTGATAGCGTCGAACAGCAGGCTGGGCCGGCCTCCGATGGAGTTCACGAAGATGGTGGTCACCGACAGCGCCATGGCGATCATCGCCCACACCGGGTGGACGAGCCCGGTGGTGGCCAGGGGGATGCCCACGCCGTTGAAGACGAAGGCCAGGGCGACGTTCTGGCGGGTGCGGCGGTAGCTCGACCGGCTGATGCGGCGGGCGGTGGTGACGCCCCCCAGGTCGTCGCCCATGATGACGACGTCGGCCGACTCGACGGCGATGTCGGTCCCCCCGCCCATGGCGACCCCGACGTCGGCCTGCATCAGGGCGGGGGCGTCGTTGATCCCGTCGCCCACCATCACCACCCGGGTCCCGTCGGCCTGGAGGGCCCGGACGATCTCGGCCTTGCCCTCCGGCAGGACGCCGGCGCGCACGTCGTCGATGCCGAGCTGGCGGGCGACGTGGCGGGCGGCGCGCTCGTTGTCGCCGGTGACGACCAGGGGCACCATGCCCGCCTCGCGCATCTCGGCGACGGCCCGGGCGGCACCGGCCCGGATCTCGTCGCCGAGGGCGATGACCCCCAGCGCCTCGCCGCCGGCGGCCACCGCCACCACCGTCCGACCGGACGCCTCCAGCTCTTCCACCCGGCCGGCCAGGGGGGCCAGGTCGACGCCCTGGTCGGCCAGGAACCGGGGGCGGCCCACGACCACGCGGCGCCCGTCGACCACCGCCGTCACCCCCGACCCGGTGACCGACTCGAAGTCCTCGGCCGGCCGCAGGGCGACGCCCCGGTGGCCGGCGGCGTCGACGACGGCCCGGGCCAGGGGGTGCCCCGACGACGACTCGGCGGAGGCGGCCAGCGCCACCAGCTCGTCCTCGGTCACCAGCGAGGCGACCTCCCGCACGCCGGGCCGCCCCTCGGTCAGCGTCCCCGTCTTGTCCAGCACGATGCGGCGGGCCTGGCCGAAGGTCTGGAACGCCTCGCCGGTGCGCATGATGATCCCCAGGTCGGCCGCCTCCCCGGCGCCGCGCACGATGGCCAGGGGGGCGGCGATGCCGACGGCGCACGGGTAGCCCATCACCAGCACCCCCAGGCCGGCGAACACGGCGCGCCGCACGTCGGCCTCGCCGGCCAGGAGCCCGGTGGCGCCCAGCCAGCCCAGCACGGCCAGGGCGGAGACCACCAGCACCGTCGGCGTGTAGACGCGCAGGATGCGGTCGACCAGGTGCAGGATCCCGGGCTTGAGGGCGCGGGCGTCCTCGACGTGGCGGACCACCTGGGCAAGGAAGCTGTCGTCGCCCACCCGGGCGGTCCTGACGACCAGGGTGCCCGAGGCGTTGACGGACCCGCCGATCACGTCGTCGCCGACGCCGCGCTCCACCGGCACCGCCTCGCCGGTCACCAGCGACAGGTCGACGGCGGACCAGCCGTCGACGACCGCGCCGTCGACCGGGATGCGCTCGCCGGGGCGGATGCGCACGAGGTCGCCGACGGCGACCTGCTCGATGGGGACGTCGCGCTCGGCGCCGCCGGCCACGACGCGGGCGGTGTCGGGCTGGAGGTCGAGGAGCCTCTTCACGGCCTGGCTGGAGCGGGTCTTGACCAGCAGGGAGAGCCACTCGGAGAACACGTGGTAGTTGGCCACGAGCACGGTGACGGCGAAGAAGGGGGCGGTCGGGTAGTCGGGGAGGACGTCGGTGAGCCCGATCACCCCGCCGGCGATGCCGGCGAAGGCGCCGACCTCCAGGAGCACGTGCTGGTTCAGGATGCGCCGGCGGGCGGCCTGGTAGGCCATGCGCAGGATGTGGGGGGCGACGCCGAAGACGACGGCCACGGCCAGCGCGCCCGTGAGCCACGCCGCCGCCGTGTCGCCGACCACGCCGGCCCGGCGCCCGGCGTAGGCGGCGGCGGCGGGGGACACGATGGCCAGCGCCCCGCCCCCCGCCTTCGGGCGCCCGGCGGGGCGCAGGATGGCGTAGGAGACGGGCAGCATGAGGGCGACGACCGACAGCGGGACCAGCACCGACCAGACGCCGGACACGTCCAGGATGAGCCCGATGGCGGCCAGGCTGGCGGTGACGGCGACCAGGAGGCGCTGGCCCTCCCGCACCAGGTCGGCCTCCTCCTCCTCGAAGGGGCGCAGCTTGCGGGGGTCGTAGAGGTCGTAGCCGATGTCGCGCAGCGTGGTGAGGATGTCCTCGGGGGCGATCAGGCCGGGGTCGTAGTCGACCGGGGCCTGCTCGTGGGTCAGGCTGACGGCCACCCTGCCCACGCCGGGCCGGCGGCCCAGCGCCTTCTCGATCGTCCCCGTGCACAGCGAGCAGTGGAGCCCGGCGACGCGGGCCCGGATGCGGGCGTGGCCGGCCAGGTTGCTCGGCTCCTCGGCCCACAGCCGGTCGGTGGTCCCCGCGCTGGGCGCTCTGGCCATGTCGATGCTCCCGGAGTCGGAGGGTGGGGCTCCGCCGGCCGGCGTGCCGTCCGTGGTGAGGATAGACCTTCCATCCCACTGGAAGGTCAAGCGGGTCCTGGCTCCCAGTGGACGGGAACGCCTGCGACCATGGGGGCGTGCGGATCGGCGAGCTCGGTGACCGCCTGGGGGTGAACCCGAAGACCATCCGCTACTACGAGTCGATCGGGGTCCTGCCCGAGCCCCAGCGCACGGCGTCGGGCTACCGGGTCTACGACGAGAGCGACGTGGAACGGGTCACCTTCGTCAAGGCCGCGCAGCGCCTCGGCATCACCCTCGACGAGGTCAGGGAGATCGTCGCCCTGCGCGAGCGGGACCAGCCGCCGTGCCGGTACGTGCGGGAGATCCTGGCCCGGGAGGTGGCGGGCATCGACCAGCACATCGCCGAGCTCCGGCGGCTTCGCGACGAGCTCGTGGGCCTGGAGGCGGTCGCCGACCGGCTGCCCGAGTCGGAAGGGGAGGTCTGCCGCCTCATCGACCACGTGCGCCGGGGCGCCGCCGGTCCCGCCGTCCCGCGACGGCGTCAGCGGTAGGCGCGGGCCTGGATGGCGAAGAGCTCGGCGTAGAGGCCCCCGGCCGCCACGAGCTGGTCGTGGTCGCCCTGCTCGACCACGCGTCCACCGGCCAGGACGACGATGTGGTCCGCCATGCGCACCGTCGAGAAGCGGTGCGACACGAGCACGACCACGGCCCCGCTGCGACGGGCGGCGCCGGCGGCGGCGGCCGAGAAGGACTCGAACACGGCGTGCTCGGCGGCGGGGTCGAGCCCCGAGGTGGGCTCGTCGAGCAACAGCAGCAGGGGATCCTGGCGGAGCAGGCCCCGGGCCAGGGCCACCTTCTGCCACTGGCCCTCGGACAGGTCGACCCCTCCGGGCCACTGGGCACCGAGCTGGCCGTCGAGGCCGACGGGCAGGGCGGCGGCCGCCTGCTCGAGCACCCGGCGGAGGCGAGGCTCGTCGTCGGTGGCGGAGGCCCGGCCGCCCGTGCGCCCCGGCTCGCCGATGTCGCCGAGCCCGACCGACTGGCGGAGGAGCAGCTCGATGCGGGAGAAGTCCTGGAAGCCGCCCGACAGGCGCCGCCGCCAGTCGTCGACGTGGAAGCGCCGGATGTCGACCCCGTCGACGGTGATCGCCCCCGTCGTCGGCTCGTAGAACCGGCACAGCAGCTTCACCAGGCTGGTCTTGCCCGCCCCGTTCTCGCCCACCACCGCCACGGTCGACCCGGCCGCCAGGTGCAGGTCGATGCCGGAGAGCACCTCGGGCCGGCCGTCGCCGGGGTAGCGGAAGGAGACGCCGGACAGGTCGATGCCGTGGTGGAGGCGGTCGGGCACGGGCGCCGGCTGCACGGGCACGGCCGCCGCCACCGCCTTCGAGGCGTAGTCGAGCAGCCACCGGTAACGGGCCAGCACCCGCAGGCCCGCCGCCGAGCGGTTCGCCAGGTTGAGCAGGTGGGCCACCTGGCCGTTGACCTGACCGGCCAAGATGGTCACCAGCAGGACGTCGCCGGGCGAGGCGTCGCCCCGCCCTGCCTTCACCAGCGCGTAGCCCACGGCGGCCAGGTACCCGGCGGCGAACGGCAGCCATCCCGCCGCCCGCACCACTCCGGCCCGGAGCTGCGCCCGCGCCACCGCAGCGGTCACCGCGTTCCAGGCCGCCCGCTGGAGGGTCACGATCTCGCGCTCGAGCCCGAAGATTCGAATCTCCTTGGCCGGCCCGGGAGTGGTGGCCAGGGCGAAGAGGTGGTCGTTGAGCCGGTCCTGCTCGGCCGAGGCCTCGTTGGCCGCGTTCACCGCCCGCTCGGCCCGGCTCCCGGCGAGGAAGGAGGGGACGGCCAGGCCGGGCAACAGGAGCAGCGCCGGGTGGACGCGCGCCAGCAGGATGGCCGTCATGGTCACCCGAGCGACCAAGCCGACGCCCTCGCCGATCGCCGGGAGGAAGCCCGAGAGGTACTTGGTCTCGCTCTTCAGGAGCGCGATGCGGTCCGCGTAGTCGGGGCGCTCGAGGTGCTGGATCCCGGGCGGGCCGGCACCCGCCTCCATCAGCCTGCAGACCAGCTCCTTCCCGCACGCCATGTGCAGCTCGCCCAACAGGAGGTGCGACAGGGCGGAGGCCGCGATCTGCAGTGCCACGGTGACCCCGAGGACGGCGGCGGCGGCGGTGACCACCGGCGACCGGCCGTCTGCCACGCCGTCGAGGATGAGCTTCAGCCACAGGCTGACCAGGACGGCCGCCACCCCCGAGATCACCGCAGCCCCCACCGCCGTCAGCGATCGGGCCGCACCGGCCCGGCGGCCCAGGTCCACGACCAGCCGCAGGGACCTCAGCGCGTCACCCACGGAACCGCGCCGCCTGGAGGTCGAAGAGGCGGGCGTAGCGTCCCCCGGCGGCCACCAGCGCGTCGTGGCTCCCGTGCTCGACCACGCGCCCGCCCTCGAGCACGCAGATGCGGTCGGCCCGGCGGACGGTGGAGAAGCGGTGGGAGACCAAGATGGTGGTGAGGCCGGCGGTGAGGTCGAGGAACTCGTCGAACAGCCGGGCCTCGGCCCGCACGTCCAGGTTGGCCGTGGGCTCGTCGAGCACCAGGACGCGGGCCCCGGCGTCGACCGCGAACAGGGCCCGGGCCAGGGCCACCCGCTGCCACTGCCCGCCCGAGAGGTCGGACCCTCCGGCGTAGTGGCGGGCCAGAGGCGTCTGCCAGCCCCGGGGCAGGCCGGCGACGACGCCCGCCACGCCCGCCCGGGCCGCGGCCCGGTCGAGCGCCTCGGGGTCGCGGTGGTCGACACCGCCGAAGCGCACGTTGTCCGACGCCGGGAGCTCGTAGCGGACGAAGTCCTGGAAGATCACCGCCAGCTGGCGCCGCCACGACGCCAGGTCGAGGTCGCCGAGGGGAATGCCGTCGACCGTGATCGCCCCCGCCTGCGGCACGTAGAGGCCGGCCAACAGCTTCACCAGCGTGGTCTTGCCGGCGCCGTTCACCCCGACCAGGGCGAGCGACGAGCCGGCGGGGATCGCCAGGTCGAGGCCGTCGAGGACGGGGGCGCCGGCGCCGTAGGAGAAGCTGACGCCGAAGAACCGGATCTCCCCCGACGGCAGCCCGGTGGCGTCGCGCCCCTCGTCGCGGGCGGCGTCGTCGCGGGCGGCCCCCAGGGTGGTGCGGACGTCCAGCAGGGCATCATGGGCGGCCAGCCCGAAGTCGAGCTGGTAGATCTCGTCGCCGCGGGGGTCGAGGAGGGAGAAGATCAGGATGGCGGCCTGGAAGGACACGGCCAGGTCGCGAGCGCCGGGATCGCCGTCCAGGGCGGCCCGACCGAGGGCGACGAAGGCCAGCGCCACCAAGGGGGAGACGGCGGCCAGGAGGGCGACGGTCCGCCGGACGGCGACGCGGCTGGCCGACAAGCGGACGTCGGCCACCTGGTCCCACTGGGCGCGGAAGCGCTCGAGCAGCCAGCCGAGCATGCCGAACAGGCGGGTCTCCTTGGCGTGCGGGGGCGTGTTGGCCAGCCCCGAGGTGTAGCGGGAGGCCCGCCCCACTCCGCCATGGGTCTCCTGGTGGGCCCGGATGCGCAGGCCCGCCCACCGGCGATAGAGCACGAAGCAGGGACGACCAGCGCCACCAGCCCCACGGCCACGGCGGCGGACACCCGGGCGAGGATCAGGGCCGCCACGGCGACCTGCAGGTACCGCGCACCGAGGGCGACGAAGGCCGCCGCGGCACCGCCGGGGGTGGCGTACCAGTGGGCCTCCGCCTTGGCGGCGGCCAGGGCGAGCCGGTCGACGGTGGCGGGGTCCTCCAGCGGGGCGATGCCCGGCGGGCGGCAGGCCGCCTCCATGGCCCGGCTCCGCACCTCGCCGTCCACCCGCCGGGAGAGCGAGTGCTGGACGGCCCCACCTAGCGGCGCCAGTAGCTGCTGGGCGAGGAGCAGGGCGCTGAGCACGCCGAGCGGCACGGCCACCCCGCCGCCCTCCGCCACCCGCCCCACGAGCACGCCGATGGCGGTGATCACCCCCAGGGGCAGCGCAGCCTGGGCCAGCTCGGCGCCGACCAGGGCGATCACGAGCGCGGGGCCCGCATGTCCCAGCAGCCCCGCGGCCTGTCGCCTCCGCCTCACGCCCCGAGCATCGCACCCGAGCGCCGGCGGCTCGGCCCGATTTACCGGCGGATCGATCCCGGGCCCGGCCCCGGCCCGGCCACCCGGGCTCCGCCGGCGGGGTCGGCGCGCCCGGGCGCCGGCGCCGCGGCGCCCCGGCGCTGTTCAGCCCGCGCCCGCGGCGTCAGGCGGCGTAGGGGGAGGTGGCCCGGGCGGTGCGCAGCGCCAGGGCCCACCACGCCAGTTCGTCCAGCATCGCCCGGGCCGCGGCGGCGGTGCCGGCGGCGTCCACCGGCTGGCCCTCGGGGTCGAAGGCCCGGTGCACGTTGTGGAAGCTCACGGTGTCGCGGATCGTGACGGCGTGAAGCTCGGCGAACACCAGGCGGAGCTGCTCGACGGCCCGGAGGCCGCCGGCCATGCCCCCGTAGGAGACGAAGCCCACCGGCTTGGCCCTCCACTCCCGGTGGGCCAGGTCGATGGCCTGCTTCAGCGACGCCGGGTACCCGTGGTTGTACTCGGGGGTGACGACGACGAACGCGTCGGCCGCGCCGATGCGCCGGGCGTAGGCGCGGACGGCATCCACCGGCCGGGCCGGGTAGACGGCGGGCAGGCTCATCTCGGCCAGGTCGACGACGGCCACGCCGAAGTCGGCCCGCCTCTCGGCCTGGGACACGAACCAGCGGGCGACGGTGGGGCCGAAGCGGCCCTCCCGGGTGCTGCCGATGATGACGGCCAACTGGAGGGGGTGGTCAGGCATGGGCGCTCGCTTCCGTCGGGGGCGTTGCCGACGGTAGGTGCTCAAGTGGACTTGAGGTCAAGGCCCGTCTTCGAACGACGCCGACCGGCCGGGGCGGGGGACCGGCGGACCGGCGAGGCGGTCAACCGGCGGCGAGGCCGGGGGCGTCCGGCTCGTCGCTGACGCTGGGGATCCCGAGGTCGCGGTAGCGGACCACCGGCGCGTAGGGGATCCGGCGGTCGGCGAAGGCCTGGGCCGCCCGGTCGTCACGATCGACCAGCGCCACCGCCGCGACGACCCGGGCCCCCGCCTTCTCGACCTCGGCCAGGGCCTCCATCATCGAACCGCCAGTGGTGACGACGTCGTCGACGAGCAGGACCCGCACGCCCGGCCCCAGGATCGCCCCCTCGATCCTCTGGCGCGTGCCGCGGTCCTTGGCCTGCTTGCGGACGAAGAACCACTCGGCGCCGGCGAGGACGGCGACGACGTGGGCGACGTGGTCGGCGCCGTTGGTCAGCCCGCCGACGGCGTCGAAGTCGACGCCCAGCTCCTCCACGATCTCGAGGACCGCCTTGCCGGCGGTCACCAGGTCGTGGCCGGCGCGCAGCGCCCGCTTGCCGTCGACGAAGTGGTGGCTCATCCTGCCCGCCGCCAGCTGCACCCGCTCGTCGTGGTACTGCAGGCCCCGAGCGCGGATGATCTCGGTCAGCTGCTCTCGAACCTCACCCAACCGGCTGCCCTCCCGCTCGCTCGACGAGGCAGCGCCCGGGCTCCGGCCGCCCGCCGGCGGCCATCCTGCCACCAGCTCGGTCCACCAACCCAGTCTACGGGCATTGGTGTAGGGGCTCGCGAGCGCCCTCGGTCTGGTATCGGGAAGGGACCCCGTGGGGTCCCATTCCGCTACCAGAGCGGTGGTCGTCACAGGCGCTCCGGCTCCGGGAGGCGGGCGAGCACGGCCAGGTACCCGCCCAGGGCGACCAGGAACACCGCGAACCAGGCGAGGTTGCGCCCGGGGATGAAGTGGGTGCTGATGTGGCCCAGGAACACGTCCATCCACCGCTCGTGGGCGATGCCGGCGGTGAAGAGGAAGTCCGGGAACATGGCCACGACGTGGGCGAGGAGGGGCCACACCAGGGGCAGGGGCACGGGCCGGCGGGTGCGGGCCGCCACCACGGCCATGGCCACCAGGGCCACCGACGCCCCCACGAAGAAGTGGGTGAACCAGTGGAAGCGGGCGTCGTGGCCCCGGTAGGAGGCGTAGAGCCCGACCTCGACCAGCACGGCCACGACGCACCACAGGCACACGCGCAGCGCCGCGCTGCGCCCGGCGGCGGCCGTCGTGGTCACGGCAGGGCCTCCACGATGGTGCCCACCTCGCCCAGCTGGCCCGCCACCCCGGGATCGAGCGTCCGGTAGCGGATGGCGCCGCCGGCGTCGACCACCGCGTAGCCGACGGGGGCGCCGCCGCCCCGGGGCCGGCGCATCCCGTACGCCCGGGCCACGCCGCCGTCGGGGTCGCCGACGACGGCGCCGGCGGCCGGGCAGCCGTCGGGCGAGGGGCCGGCGACGACCACCGCCGTGGCGGCCCGGCGCGGCAGGGCGCTCGCCGCCAGGGCGTGGCACAGCTCGGCCCGGACGTCGCCCGGCCGCACGAAGAAGACCACCGTCGGGCGCCCGGGCGCGGGGGTGCCCGCCGCCACCGGGGGGGCGGGGGCGGGGAGGCGGCCGGCGTCGAGGAACCCGGGCCGCTGCCACGCCTGGTCGGCGTCGTCGAGGGGCCCCTCGCCGGCGCGGGCGACGGCGAGGAGCAGCCCGAAGCCGACGGCCGCCCCCACCCAGGTCGCCACCAGGGGCGCCGGCGATCGACGACGCGCTCGGGTGGTCACCGCCGGCCCCGTTGCCGCCCGGCGCCGGGCGCGAACCAGTCACGGCAGCCCGGCACCAGCGCCCGGGCCGCCGTCCACGGCAGCGAGGCGGTGGTGGGCACGACGTCCCGGGCGGTTCCGACCGCGGCGCTCATCGGCCCGAGTAGCGCACCCGCCAGGTCCCGGCCCCGTCGGCGGAGACGTACACGGTGGTGGCGTCGCCCGACGAGGCGGCGGCGTAGAGCTCGTCGTCGGTCACCAGCAGCGCCTGGGGCTGGCCGCCCAGCGGCGCCCGGGGCTCCCAGCGCCCGTCGACGCGCCGGTAGGCCTCCCCCGCCGGCGACACCGCCCACAGGCCCTGCCCGGCGCCCCACGCCAGGAGGGCGACCCGAGGGCCCTCCACCGGCTGCCAGCTGCGGCCGCCGTCGGCGCTCTCGGCCAGGCCGCCCTCGGTCACCGCCACCAGCCGGTCGGGGTCGGCCGGGTCGACGGCGAAGTCGCCCATCGCCAGGCGCGAGCGGGTCTCCCACAC
>JBKHXC010000419.1:0-3031 GCA_046566225.1 Acidimicrobiia bacterium | reverse complement strand
CGCACCCGCCACACCGCCGGCCCGGCGTCGCCCCCCGGCCGAGGGCCGGCCGCCGTGCCGGCCCCCGCCGTCGGCCAGAATGGCGGGCGTGCAACCGGGGGGGACCACGACCACCAGGCGGATGGAGCTGCCGCCCGAGCTGGCCAGCGCCGGCCGGGCCCGCCGGCTGGTCCACGCCGCCGTGGCCGAGTGGGGCCTTCCCCACCTGGCCGACGACGTGGCCCTCGGGGTGTCGGAGCTGGTGGCCAACGCCGTGCTCCACGCCCACACCGACATCGAGCTGGTCGTGGAGCGCAAGGGCGGCGGCGTGCGGGCCAGCGTGCGCGACACCAGCGCCCACGACGTGAGCCTCCCGTGGCAGCGGGCCGACGAGGGGCCCGACGACGAGTGGCGCGGGAGCCCGCTGGACGCCCAGGCCATGACCGGGCGCGGCCTGACGGTGGTGGCATCGGTCGCCGACGCCTGGGGGGTGGAGGTCGACGGCGGGGGCAAGACGGTGTGGATGGAGGCGGGCACGGGCGCCTGCCCGGGGCCGGTGCCGGCCGGGGGCGACGACGCCCGGGCGCCGGCGCCCCCCGCCGCCGGGCTCGACGCCCGCCCGGTCCGGCTCCTGGGCGTGCCGGTGCGCCTCGCCCTGGCCGGCGACGCCAACCTCGACGACCTGGTCCGGGAGTTCCAGGTGCTCGCCATGGCGGACCGGGAGGCGCCCCACCCCGTGCCCGGGGCCCTGATCCGGCTGTTCGAGGAGGTCCTGCACCGCACGGAGGAGACCCGCCTGTCGGCCCGCCAGGCGGCCCGGGCGGCGGCCGGCGCCGGCCACCGGCTGGTCGACGTCACCCTGGCCGTTCCCGTCGAGGTCGTCCCCGACCTGTGGCACCTGGCCCTCGTCCTCGAGCAGGTGGCGGCCTACTGCCGGCAGGGCGCCATGCTCAGCCTGGCCCCGTCCGAGGAGCTCGCCGCCTTCCGCCGTTGGTGGGTGAGCGAGGTCGAGCGCCAGGTGCACGGATCGCCCCCGCGCCCGTGCCCGTTCCCGGTGGCGCCGCCCGACCAGTGGTCCCCCGCCGGCCCCGAGCGCCCCGACGAGGCGCTGGCCGCCGAGCGGGCCGCCCGCACCGTGGCCGAGGAGGCGGCCGCCCGCCTGGCCGGGCTCCAGGAGGTGACGGCCGGGCTGTCGGCCGCCGTCACGTCCGAGCAGGTGGCCGACGTCGTGCTGGGGCAGGGGCTCGCCCTCCTGGGGGCGGCGACGGGGTCGTTCTGCCTGCTCCAGCCCGACGGCGCCACGGTCGAGATCGTGCGCGCCGTGGGCTACGACCCGTCGGTCACCGAGCACTGGCGCCGCTTCGGCGTGTCCGACGACGTGCCGGCCAGCGAGGCCATCCGCACCGGCCGGGCGGTGTACCTCCACTCCCTCGAGGAGCGCGACCTGCGGTACCCGATCTTCAAGGCCACGCCCACCGTCGGCTCGGCGGCCAGCGCGGTGGTGCCCCTGGTGGTGGAGACGGGGACGGTGCTCGGCGCCCTGGCCGTCGGGTACGCCCGGCCCCAGTCGTTCCCGGCGGCCGACCGGGCGTTCCTGCGCGCCCTCGCCGCCCAGGCCGCCCAGGCCCTGGAGCGGGCCCGCCTCCACGAGGCCGAACGGCGGGCCCACGCCCGCTTCGCCTTCCTCTCCGAGGCGTCGGCCGTGCTGAGCGCGTCGCTCGACCTGCACGAGACGCTCCGGGCCCTGGCCGACCTGGTGGTCCCCCGCCTGTCGGACTGGTGCACCGTCCACGTGCTCGAGGGCGGCCGCCCGGTGTTCGTCGCCGCCGCCCACCGCGACCCGGCCAAGCGCCGGCTGGCCGAGGAGGTCAACCGGCGGTGGCCGGTGGAGATGGGCGAGGGCGGCATCGGGGGCTGCCTGGAGACGGGCGAGCCGGTGCGGTTCCAGGTCGTGCCGGCCGAGATGCTCGACCACGCCGCCCGCGACGAGCAGCACCGCCGGGTCCTGCGGGACATCGGCCTGGGCTCCGGCATGGTCGTCCCCCTCAAGGCCGGCGGCCGGGTCCTGGGGGCCATGGCGCTGGCCAACGAGCGGGGCCGGGTCGTCTCCGAGGACACCTACCGCCTGGCCCTCGACCTCGGCGCCCGGGCCGGTGCGGCGGTGGCCAACGCCCAGCTCTTCGCCGAGCGCAGCCACGTGGCCCGGGCCCTCCAGGCCAGCCTCCTGCCGCCCACCCTGCCCCGCGCCGAGGGCATCGACTTCGGGGCCCGGTACGTCGCCGCCGGGCAGGGCCTCGACGTCGGCGGCGACTTCTTCGACGTGTTCCCCACCGACTCGCGATGGCTGGTGGCGGTGGGCGACGTGCGGGGCAAGGGCGTGGAGGCGGCGGCCGTCACCGGCCTGGCCCGCCACACCATCCGGTCGCGGTCGCTGAGCGACCCCTCGCCCTGCGCCGTCCTGCGCCACCTCAACCTCCTGCTGCTGCGGGCCGGGGCCGACGAGGCGGCGGCCGCCGGGGGCGACGGGTGGACCGAGCCCCGCTTCGCCACCGTGGTGCTCATCGCCCTCGAGCCCGTCGCCGGCGGCGCGCGGGCCATGGTCTGCTCGGCCGGGCACCCGCTCCCCCTCGTCCGCCGGGTGGACGGGTCGGTGCACCCGGTTGGCTCGCCGGGCGACGTGCTGGGGGTGCTGGAGGAGGTCGACCTCGACGACGCCGTCGTGCACCTCGAGCCCGGCGACGCCCTGGTGGCGTTCACCGACGGCATCACCGAGCGCCACCGCGGCCGTCGCCACTTCGGGGAGGAGGGCATCGTCGCCGTGCTGCGGGCCACGGGTGAGGCCGACGCCGACACCATCGCCGCCCGCATCGAGGAGGCGGCGCGGGCGTTCGTGGAGGGCGACCCCGACGACGACATGGCCGTGCTGGTGGTACGGGTGCCCCTCCCCGGCGAGCAGGCCGGCTGACGCCCGCCCTGCGCCTCGGCGTCCTCGACCAGTCGCCGGTGCCCGCCGGGTCGGCGCCGGCCGACGCCCTGCGCCACACCGTGGAGC
>JBKHXC010000418.1:0-8436 GCA_046566225.1 Acidimicrobiia bacterium | reverse complement strand
GGCCCGCAGCAGCACCGACCGGCGCAGCGCCATCGTCCCCGGGTAGTCGGCGCCGAAGGCCCGGTTGAGCAGGGTCCGGGCCGTGTCCCAGCGGGCGTGCCACGGGCAGGGGTCGAACACGTTCTGGGGGACCACCAGGTCGGCCGACTCCAGCAGGTCGGCGACCCGCCGCAGCTCCCCCTCGCCGTAGCGCACGTCGTCGTCGGCCACCACCACCCGCTCGTGGGCGGCGGCGCGCACCCCGGTGACCACCCCGTTCACCTTGCCGTAGCGGCCGGCCAGGTCGGGGTCCACCGGGAGGTGGCGGACGGCGGGGCCGAAGGCCGAGCCGTGGGCGGCGAACACGGCGGCGTCCGACCCGTCCACCACGAGGACCTCCACCGTGCCGGCCAGGGCGCGCACGTACCCGGCCAGGCCGTCGTCGTCCGGCGACCGGCGCCGCAGGGGCAGGACGTAGCTCAGCGGCAGGCGGCCGGCCGGTGCGGTCACCGGCGGCCGCCGGCGGCCGGCGCCGGCGGGCCGGCCAGGGGCCCGGTGAGCGACGTGCGCCCCGCCGCCCAGCGGCCCAGCACGTGGCGGGCGAAGGCTCCCTCCACCAGCATGAGGGCCCGGGCCCCGAAGACGATGTCGGCGGCCAGGTGGGGCTCCCGGGCGGCCAGGGCGCCGGCCATGTCCCGCAGGGCCACGACCTCGTGGTGGGCGTCGGCGTCCACGTGCACGTCGTAGAAGCGCTCGGCGCCCCCGCCCACGCCGAGGCGGCGGAGGGCCGCCGCGTAGCGCCCCATGGGCCCCACGGACGTGGCCTCGAACAGGGCCAGGTGCCCGACCAGCGCCCCCCGCCAGCGGCGCTGGAGGCCGAACATCGACACCAGGTTGGTGGTGGCCAGCGTGACCCCGGGCAACCGGTCGAGGTAGGCGCCGTAGGTGGCGTCGAGCCCCAGGGCGCCCATGGTGACGGCGAACAGCGACGAGTGCATCTCGGCCTCCACCCCGCGCCCGTACTCGTCGAGCTGGATCTCCAGCAGCGCCGCCTTGGGGCCGCCCGACAGCCGGGGGACGGCCCAGGTGTGGGGATCGGCCTCCTTGAGCTGGTAGGCCGAGCGGTGGGCGGCCAGCTCGCGGAGGTGGGCGATGGTGCCGCGCTCGAGGACCCACTGCGACAGCGACGGCCCCGACGCCGAGGCGACCACCGACGCCAGGGCCGCCTCGACGTCGCCCGGGGGGGCGACGACGCCGATCGAGGCCCGCAGCCCCGCCTCCACCGCGCCCTCCAGCGAGCGGCGCAGCGCCAGCAGCGACGGCTCCCACTCCCACCGCTCGTCGACGCCGGCGAAGGACCGGTAGTGGAGCTCGTAGCAGCAGTACAGGGCGAGCTGGAGGTCGTCGTCGGCGAGGACGTCGGCCGGCGGCGGCACCGGCGGCGGGAGGGCGAGGGGGCCCGGCGGCCGGCGGAGGTGGTCGACGAGATGGGCCGACAGGGGCCCCCGGGGCCTGGGCAGGGGCGGGCCGGGGGAGGCGTCGGCGGTGGCGGGCGCGGCCGTCGGGAGCGTCATCGACTGCATGCGTTCCCACCGGGCGACCGGACCGCACCCCGGCTCAGGGCCGGGCGGGGCCCTCGGCCTCCGCCCCCGGGGGCACCGGGCGCATGGCCAGGTCGATGGCGGCCCAGATGGTGCGGGAGAAGGGGAAGAAGGCCAGGGGTGCGCCGACGGCGAACACCACGGCGGCGGCGACCACGGGCGCCGACGGGGTGGCCGGGTCGGACACCGCCCGGAGCACGTAGGCGAGGAGGGCCACGACGAGCACGCCCTCGGTGACGGCCAGGTTGACCACGTAGGCGCCGAGCCAGAAGTCGCTCTCCCGCTCGAAGCGCAGGCCGCACCCCGGGCAGCGCTCGACCATCCGGAACCAGCTCCGGAACACGGGCCGTGCCCCGCACCGGGGGCACCGGCGGCGCACCGCCCGCCCCAGCATCCGGGCCAGCGACGGGGCGGTGGCCGCCGGGCGGTTCGGCGTCATCGCGGCCCGGCCACCACCGGGCGAGGCTACCGTCGGCCGGTGGAGCACCGCCGGCGCCGCCGCCTCGCCGCCCTGGGGGGCGTGGTCGGGCCGGCGGCGTTCGTGGCCGCGTGGGCCGTGCTCGGCCGGCGGGTGCCCGGCTACTCGCCCGTCGACGACGCCATCAGCCGCCTGGTGGCCACCGGCGCGCCCGACCGGGCGGCCATGACCGCCGGCCTGGTCGCGTTCGGCGTGGGGCTGCCCCTCTACGGGACGGCCCTGCGGGCCGCGCTGCCGGGGCCGGCCTGGGCCTTCGCCACGGCGACCGGGCTGGCGACGCTCGGCGTGGCCGCCGTCCCCCTCGGGTCGCCGGCCGGGGACGCCGCCCACGGCGTCGTCGCCGGCGCCGCCTACGCCACCCTGGCGGCGACGCCGCTGGCCGCCTCCCGCCCGCTGGCCCGGTCCGGCTGCCGGCGGCTGGCGCGCTCGGGGGCGTGGGCGGGGACCATCTCCGCCGCCTCGCTGCTCGCCACCACCGCCGGCCCGGCGTCGGGCCTGTTCCAGCGGGTGGGCCTCACCGTCGCCGACGCCTGGATCGCGGCGAGCGCCGTCGCCCTCCTCCGCGGTGCACCCCCGAGGCCGCCCGGCCGAGGCCGGCGGCGGTGATCCTCGCCGCCCTGGACGGGGTCGGCGCCGCCCGGCCCCGACCGGCCCCTGTTCGCCGGCTGGTCGATCACCGTGCAGGCCGGCGACCCCCGGGCGTGGTGGGCCCCAACGGCTCGGGCAAGTCGAAGCTGCTCCGGCTCCTCGCCGGCGCCGAGCGGCCCGAGGCGGGCGCCGTGCGCCGGGGCCGCCACGTCCCCGCCCCCCCCGCGGCTGGGGGCCAAGGTGGTGACGCTGGACGGGATGGGCCACCGCTTCGGCGGCGGGTAGCGCCGGCGGCCCCGGGCTACCGCTCCCGCACCAGGAGCACGTTGAACCGGCCGCTGCCCGTCGCCTGCCACAGGCGCAGCCACAGCGGCAGGTACATCTCCATGCCCCGCGCCGCGCCGATGCCGCCCAGGTCGACCAGGTCGTCCGGCGGCCACCCGAAGGACTCGAGCAGGCGGCGGACGTCGTCCTTGGCCCGGTCGTCGTCCCCGGCCAGGAACATGGTGTGGTGGCCGGCCAGCAGCGACGGGTCCACCATGACGTCGCAGTTCACCGTGTTGAGGGCCTTCACCACCCGGGCGTCGGGGAAGGCCCGCTGGATCTGCTCGCCCAGGCTGTCGGTGTTGCACACGGCGAGGGTGGGCGGCATGCCGGCCGAGACGTCGAGCGCGTTGGCCACGTCGAGGACCACCTTGCCGGCCAGGTGCTCGGCGCCCGCCGCCCCCAGGGCGGCCAGCGAGCCGGTGCCGGCGGTGGCGTTGACGACCAGGTCGGCCGGGGCGGCGGCGTCGGCGAAGGTCCCCTGGGCGGCCAGCTCGCCCGCCGCCGCCGCCCACGCCACCGCCTGGTCGCCGCCGGCCCGGCGCGACCCCATGGTGACGCGATGGCCGAGGGCCACCAGCCTGGTGCCCAGCGTGCGCCCCACGACGCCCGTCCCGAGGACCCCGACGTGCACCTCCGCTACCCCGGCCGGCGGCCGGCCCCGCCCGCCCCGCCGTGCCGCACGCTGCGCTGGCGCCCCACCGGCCTCCTCCGTCCGTCGCGGCCAGTCTACGGAGCCGCGCTACACCGCGGGGGCGGCGAAGGTGTCGCAGCCCGAGATGTCGTCGGAGCGGTAGCCGGCGAGGAACCACCGCTGGCGTTGCTCCGACGACCCGTGGGTCCACGACTCGGGGTTGACCTGGCCCTGGGCCTGCTGCTGGATCCGGTCGTCGCCGATGGCCGCGGCCGCGTCCAGGCCGTCGGCGATGTCGGCCTCGGTGAGCTCCTCGATGAACCCGGTGGCGACGGCGCCACGCGCCCACATGCCGGCCAGGCAGTCGGCCATCAGCTCGACGCGGACGGCCGAGCTCTGGGGCCCGGTGCTGCCGTCGCCGGACCGCTCCAGCACGCCCCGGAGGTTCTGGACGTGGTGGCCGTACTCGTGGGCGATGACGTACGCCTCGGCGAAGGGGCCGCCGCGGGCGCCGAAGCGCTGCCGCAGGTCGTCGTAGAACCCCAGGTCGATGTAGACCCGCCGGTCCAGCGGGCAGTAGAAGGGGCCCACCGCCGACGAGGCCGCCCCGCAGCCGGTGCTCACGCCCCCGGTGAAGAAGACCGTGTTGGTCGGCTGGTAGCCGGGGAGCTCCCGGGACCAGAAGGCCTGCACGCTGTTGATCACCCCGACGATGCGGCAGTCGTCGCGCTGGTTGGCGTCCTCCCCGGTGCGGCACTCGGCCGACAGGTCGGTGCCGGGCTCGCCGAGCTGGAGCCCCGTCGTCCCCCCGCCGCCGGCGAGGAGCTGGATGACGAGGACGACCAGGCCCACGATGCCGCCTCCGCCCACGGCCAGCGGGCCCAGCCCCCGCCGGTCGGTGACCTGCGAGGTGTCGAGCTCCACTCCCCTGCCGAACCGCACGCTCCACCTCCCTCCGTGGCGCCGCCGCCCGGTCGCCGCCGGGGCCGCCACCCGATGTTCGTGTGGGCGGGGCCCCCCGTCAACCGGGGAGGGGCTCGGGTGCCGTCTCGGCCACCACCAGGTCGACCACGTCCTCGAACCGGCCGGCCGCCGCCAGGGCCCGGCGCTGGCGGGCCGCACCCGTCCCCCGGGCCAGGGTCCGGCGCACCAGGGCGCCCACCTCGTCCCACTCGCCGGCGCCGTCGAGGGCCGGGCGGACGGCGGCGAGGAGGCCGCCCACCACCTCGGCCGCCGGGGCGGCCCGGCGGGCCGCCAGGTCGAGGAGGTCGGCGTCGAGCCCGTGGCGGGCGGCCCGCCAGGTGGCGGCCCGGATGAGCTCGGTGCGGACCTCGGGCAGGGGCCGGCCGTCCCGCGCCTCGCCGGCGCACGTCCGGCACAGGGCCCGCACCAGGCCGGCGACCATCACCGCCTCCTCCGCGTCGAGGCACACGTCGGTCACCCGGAACTCCAGCGTCGGGTAGCGCGACGAGGGGCGCACGTCGAAGTAGAGGCGGGCCGGGTCGTCGATGCTGCCGGTGGCGAGCAGGTCGGCGACCAGGCGGTCGTAGGCGGCCCGGTCGGCGAAGGTCCCCGGCGTGCCCGCCGTGGGCCAGCGCCGCCACACCTCGGTGCGGAAGCTGGCGTAGCCGGTGTCGGCGCCCATCCAGAACGGGGAGTTGGCCGCCAGCGCCACCAGGGCCGGCAGCCAGGGCCGCACCCGGTTGAGGACCTGGACGGCCAGCTCGGGGTCGGCCACGGCGACGTGGACGTGGCAGCCGCAGATGAGCTGCTCGCGGGCCAGCTGGCGGTAGTCGTCCTCGATGCGCCGGTAGGTCTCCCTGGGGGTGATGCGGCCGTCCCGCCACGAGGCGAAGGGG
Source organism: Acidimicrobiia bacterium (assembly GCA_046566225.1). Lineage (GTDB taxonomy): Bacteria > Actinomycetota > Acidimicrobiia > Acidimicrobiales > DATLFN01. Next base: position 2,973 of record JBKHXC010000418.1, on the reverse strand, counting down.
TGGGTGCCGGCGGCGGCGATGGCGGCGCCCTCCTCGGCGAGGGCGGCGGCCAGGCCGCGGCGCAGCCACCCGAGCTGGCGGCGGACCTCGTCCAGGGTGGTGCACACCGCCGTGCCGACCTCCAGCTGGGACACCTGCAGCTCGGGCTGCACGCGCTCGCCCAGCCGGGCGCGGGCGGCGGCGAGGAGCCGCTCGCCGTCGAGGCGGGGAGCCCGGCTGCGGCGGTCGACGACCAGGTACTCCTCCTCGACGCCGAGGGAGAAGTCCCCCGTGGCGGCCATCGCCGGCGCCTACTCGGCCCGCGGGTGCGGGAAACGGCCCCGGGGTCGTGCCCGGGCCACGAGCGTTCGCCGCGTTGGCAGGGGCAGGGTCCGTGGCCGTGCTCGCCGCCGCAGGCGGCCTCTCCGGCTGCGGACACCGGGAAAGGACAGGGCGGAGGCGGCGCGAGCTCCGCTCGCCCGCCGGAGCACGATCCAACTCGACCGAATGGAGTGAGCGAAGCGAACGAATGAGGTCGACGCTGTAGGTTCGGGCCGTGGACGCCGACGCCCGCTCGCTCGCCCTCCTGGGCGCCGGCTACCCGGCGGCCGTCGCCGTCCTGGTGCGGTGGGCCGCGGTGGTGCGCGAGCGGCGGTGGCGCTGGTTGGCCGTGCACCACCTGGGGATGGCGGCGATCGTGGCCGGATGGGCGGCCCGGCGGCCGGGTGCGGCGGTGGTGAACGGCGCCTGGCTGGTGGCGTCGTCGGTGTGGTTCGCCGCCGGCGGGCGCAGGTCCTGAAGGGGGCGGTCAGCGGAAGTCCCGGGAGCGGGTGGGCATGGCCAGGTCGAGCGGCTGGATGCGCTCGGCCACCACGTTGACCACGCCCTCGGCCCGCTCCAGGCGGCCCCGGACCAGCAGGGCGGGGCAGGAGCGGGCCACCCGGCGGTGGCGGGCCCACACCCCGGGCGAGCAGATCACGTTCACCAGCCCCGTCTCGTCCTCCAGGTTGAGGAACGTGACGCCCGAGGCGGTGGCCGGTCGCTGGCGGTGGGTGACGACGCCGCCCACCACCACCCGCGAGCCCGGCTCGGCCTCGGCCAGGGCGGCGGCGGTGAGCACGCCCAGCTCGCGGAGGGCGGGGCGGGCGAACTCGGTGGGCGATGAGTCGGGCGACAGGCCCAGCGCCCACAGGTCGGCCGCCGCCCGCTCCCGGGCCGACATGGCGGGCAGGGCGGGCGCCGACTCCCCCGTCACCACCCCGGCCAGCCGCCCGGGGCGGGACTGGCTCACCGCCCCCGCCGCACACAGCGCCTCCCGCCGGCCGAGCGACCGGTCCCCCGCTCCCTCCGGTCCGGGGGCGGCGGCGAAGCACCCGAAGGCGCCGGCGGTGGCCAGGGCCTCCACCTGGGGCTGGGTGAGGGCGCCGCGGCGGACCACGTCCTCCATGTCGCGGTAGGGGCGCCCCTCGTCGATGCGCCGGGCCAGGTCGTCGCCGATGGTGCGCACCGACCCGACGCCGAGGCGCACGGCCGGCGGGTCACCCTCCAGGGTGGCCGTGGCGGCGCTGGCGTTGACGTCGGGGCCCAGGATGGTGACGCCGTGGCGGCGGGCGTCGGCGGTGAGGGTCTGGGGCGACCAGAAGCCCATGGGCTGGGCGTTGAGCAGGGCGGCGCAGAAGGCGGCCGGGTAGTGGAGCTTGAGCCAGGCGCTGGCGTACACCAGGTAGGCGAAGCTCACCGAGTGGCTCTCGGGGAAGCCGAAGTTGGCGAAGGCCACCAGCTTGTCCCAGATGGCGTCGGCCACCTCGCCGGTGATGCCGCGGGCGGCCATGCCCTCGTAGAGGCGGCCCTTGAGCGCCTCCATGCGGGCCTGGCTGCGCTTGGAGCCCATGGCCTGGCGCAGCCGGTCGGCGTCGGCGGCCGAGAAGCCGGCCACGTCGATGGCCATCTGCATGAGCTGCTCCTGGAACAGGGGCACGCCCAGGGTCTTCTTCAGCGCCGGCTCCAGCAGCGGGTGCAGGTAGGTGACCGGCTCCTGGCCGTTGCGGCGGCGGATGTAGGGGTGCACCGACCCGCCCTGGATGGGGCCGGGGCGGATGAGGGCGACCTCCACCACCAGGTCGTAGAAGTGGCGGGGCCGCAGGCGGGGCAGGGTGGCCATCTGGGCCCGCCTCTCGACCTGGAACACGCCCACCGAGTCGGCCCGGCACAGCATGTCGTAGACCTCGTCCTCCTGGGGCAGGGTGGCCAGGTCGACGGCCACCCCGTGGGCGTCGGCGATCAGGTCCACCGCCTCGTGGACGGCGGTGAGCATGCCCAGGCCGAGCAGGTCGAACTTCACCAGCCCCACCGCCGCCGCGTCGTCCTTGTCCCACTGGAGCACGGTGCGGCCCGCCATGCGCCCCCACTCCACCGGGCACACCTCCACCACCGGCCGGTCGCAGATGACCATGCCGCCCGAGTGGATGCCCAGGTGGCGGGGGAAGCCCTGCACCTGGTGGGCCAGGTCCATCACCGAGGCGGGGATGGTGTGGTCGGCGGTGTGCGACAGCGGGCCCCAGGCGTCGACCTGCTTGGACCAGGCGTCCTGCTGGCCCGGTGAGTGGCCGAGGGCCTTGGCCATGTCGCGCACGGCCGAGCGGGGCCGGTAGGTGATGACGTTGGCCACCTGGGCCGCCCGCTCCCGCCCGTAGCGCTCGTAGACGTACTGGATGGCCTCCTCCCGGCGGTCGGACTCGATGTCGACGTCGATGTCGGGAGGGCCGTCGCGGGCGGGCGACAGGAAGCGCTCGAAGAGCAGGCCGAGGGCCACCGCGTCGGCGTTGGTGATGCCCAGGGCGTAGCAGACGGCCGAGTTGGCGGCGCTGCCCCGGCCCTGGCAGTAGATGCCCGAGCGCCGGCAGAACTCGACGATGTCCCAGACGATGAGGAAGTAGCCGGCGAAGCCCAGCTGCTCGATCATGTCCAGCTCGTAGCGGACCTGCTTCCACGCGC
>JBKHXC010000417.1:0-6483 GCA_046566225.1 Acidimicrobiia bacterium | reverse complement strand
GGCCGCCGCGGCAGGGGCCGGCCGGGCCTCGAGGGCCATGGCCAGGACGCACAGGCCGGTCCGCTCCCGGCGGAAGCCGAGGCTCTCGTACAGCACCAGCGCCGGCTGGTTGCCGACCTGGGTGTTGACCACCGCCTGCTCGACCCGCCACCGCCGCAGCCAGCGCAGGGCGTCGACGGCCAGGGCGCGCCCCAGGCCCTGGCGCTGGCGGGCGGGGTCGACGGCCAGGCGCTGGAGGAACCCTCGCCGGCCGGCCCGCCCCGTGACCGCGTAGCCGGCGACGGGGCCCCCGGGGGCGGCGACGCGGAACCGGGTGTTGGGCGTGGCGGCCAGGGCGTCGGCCAGGCTGGCCTCGTCGATCCGCCAGAACGCGGGGAAGGCCCGGCCGTCGACGGCGAGGACGGCCGGGTGGTCGGCCCGCCCGGCCCGGCGCAGGCCCGAGGTGTCGGCGCCGGGCAGCGAGCGCAGGTCGTGGGCCAGCAGGTGGAGCTCCTCGTGCACGTCGAAGCCGGCGGCCAGGAACCCGGCCTGCTCGGCCGAGGAGAGCGCCGAGGTGATCACCTGCCGGTAGCCGCGGGCGGCCAGCTGGTCGAGGCAGCGGCGGACGAAGTGGGGGGAGGGCAGCGGGGCGTCGGGCACGGGGCTGAGGTAGGCGATGCGGTGGTCACCCCGCCACGGGCCGGTGCGCACGCGCTCCCGGCCCCACCGGATCACGTCCAGGTTCGCGCCCACGGCAGGTCGAGGTTACCGACCGGGACGCCGGCGGCGCAGGACGGCGCTCAAGGACGGGGGCCCGCCGTGCCGATGCTCCGGTGATGCTGGACCTCGACGAGCTCCTCCGCTACACCGTGGCGCAGTCCGGGTCGGACCTCCACGTGAAGGTCGGCTCCCCCCCTCACGTGCGGGTCGACGGCCACCTCCTGCCCGCCCCCTTCGACCCGGTGACGGCGGCGGACGCCGAGCGCATGGCGTTCTCGGTGCTCCCCCGGGAGCGGGCCGACGAGTTCGTGGCGAGCTCCGAGGCCGACTTCGCGCTCGGGCTGCCCTCCCTGGGCCGCTTCCGGGTGAACGTGTTCCGCCAGCGGGGGGCGGTGGGCCTGGTGTTCCGCCGGGTGCTTCCCGGCATCCCGTCGTTCGAGGCGCTCGGGCTGCCGCCCGTCGTGCGCCGCCTGGCCGACGAGCAGCGGGGCATGGTGCTGGTCACCGGCCCCACCGGCTCGGGGAAGACCACGACGATGTCGGCGATGATCGACCACATCAACGACACCCGGGCCGTCAACGTGGTCACCGTCGAGGACCCCGTCGAGGTGCTCCACACCGACAAGAAGGCGCTGGTCAACCAGCGGGAGATCGGCACGGACACCAAGGACTACGCCACCGCCATGCGCCGGGTGCTCCGCCAGGACCCCGACGTCATCTTCATCGGCGAGATGCGCGACCCGGAGACGGTGTGGGCGGCCCTGGCCGCCGCCGAGACGGGCCACCTGGTGCTCTCCACCCTCCACACGACCAACGCCGTCGAGACGGTCAACCGCATCGTCGACTTCTTCCCCCCGTTCCAGCAGAAGCAGGTACGCCTCTCCCTGGCCTCGTCCCTCAGGGGGGTGGTCAGCCAGCGCCTGCTGGAGCGGGCCGACCACAAGGGCCGGGTGCCCAGCGTGGAGGTGCTGGTGATGACGGGGCGCATCTTCGACCGCATCGTCGACCCCGACCAGGGGGACAACGACTCCATCGACGAGATCATCGCCGACGGCGAGTACTACGGGATGCAGACGTTCGACCAGAGCCTGTTCAACCTGTTCAAGAACGGCCTGGTCGACCTGCGCAGCGCCATGGCGTCCGCCTCCAACCCGCACGACTTCCGCATCTCGCTCCAGCAGGCCGGCCTCATCCCCACGTAGCGCTCCGACCTCATCGCCTGCGGCGGCGAGTGCGGCCACGGACCTCGCCGCCGGCCGGCCCGATCCCGGGGGCCCTGGCGGGGAGCGCCCACTACCCTCGACCGGTGGTCCCCGAGCGGCTCCGGCCCCTGATCGACGAGACGGCCTGGCTGGCCGAGCGGTTCGCGGCGGCCGGCCACCGGCTGTACCTGGTCGGTGGCGTCGTCCGCGACGCCGTGCTGAACCGCCTCGGCCCCGACGCCGACGTCGACCTCACCCCCGACGCCCGCCCGGCGCGCATCAAGGAGCTGGTCCGCAGCGGCGCCGACGCCCTGTGGGACCAGGGCGAGCGCTGCGGCACCATCGGGGTGCAGCGGTCCGGCCGCCGCTACGAGATCACCACCCACCGGGCCGAGGCCTACGTCCCCGAGTCCCGCAAGCCGGAGGTCGAGTTCGCCGACGCCGTGGAGGCCGACCTGTCCCGGCGTGACTTCACGGTCAACGCCATGGCGCTGCGCCTGCCCGACCTGGAGCTGGTCGACCCCTTCGGGGGCATCGGCGACCTGGCCGCCGGGCGGCTGCGGACGCCGCTGGCGCCCGAGGAGTCGTTCACCGACGACCCGCTGCGGATGCTGCGGGCGGCCCGGTTCGTCGCCGGGTACGGCCTCACGCCCGACGCCGACGTGGTGGCCGCGGTGGAGAAGCTCCGGGACCGGCTGGAGATCGTCTCCGCCGAGCGCATCCGCGACGAGCTCGACCGGCTGGTCACCGTCGAGCGCCCCACCGCCGGGCTGCGACTCCTGGTCGCCACCGGCCTGGCCGACCACTTCCTGCCCGAGCTGTCGGGCATGGCCCTCGAGCAGGATCCGGTCCACCGCCACAAGGACGTGCTCGAGCACACCTTCGCGGTGGTGGAGAAGGTCGATCCCGCCCACCGCATCGTGCGCCTGGCCGCCCTGTTCCACGACGTGGGCAAGCCCCGCACCCGCGCCTTCGGGCCGGGCGGCGTGTCGTTCCACCACCACGAGGTGGTGGGCGCCCGCATGACGAGGGAGCGCATGCGGGCGCTTCGCTACCCCAACGACGACGTCGCCGCCGTCAGCCGGCTGGTCGAGCTGCACCTGCGCTTCCACGGCTACCGTGAGGGCGACGGCGGCTGGACGGACGCCGCCGTGCGCCGGTACGTGCGCGACGCCGGGACGCTGCTGGACGAGCTCAACGAGCTCACCCGCTGCGACTGCACGACCCGCAACGAGGCCAAGGCCCGGGGCCTGGCCCGGCGCATGGACGAGCTCGAGGCGCGCATCGCCCGGTTGCGCCAGGAGGAGGAGCTGGCCCGCCTGCGTCCCGACGTCGACGGCCGGCGGGTGATGGAGCACCTCGGCATCCCGCCGGGGCCGGCGGTGGGGCGGGCCCTGGAGCACCTGCTGGAGCTGCGCATCGAGGAGGGGCCGCTGGGCGAGGAGGAGGCCCTCCGCCGCCTCGACGCCTGGTGGGCCGCCCAGCAGGGCCGGTCCGAGTAGGGCGACCCACCCCGGTCCCGGGGCGGGCCGACCACCGAGCGACGGAAACGGCCGCAGCACGATCGAGCCCGGCGAGCAACCTCCGGTTGCGAGCCGATTGCGGCTCAGGAGCGGAGCAGGCGGAGGACGGCGCCGGTGTCGGTCAGGTCGGGCAGGACCTCGTCGGGCCCCTCGGCCTCCAGCTCCTCGACGGCGAAGCGGCCCGTCGCCACCAACAGGCACCGGGCGCCGCCGGCTCGGGCGCAGGCGAGGTCGCGCGGCGTGTCGCCCACCACCCAGGTGTCGTCGGGGCCGAGGGCGCGGCCCCGGAGGCGTTCCACCCGGTCCAAGGCGACGGGCACGAGCTGCTCGCGGTCGGCGTCGTCGCTGCCGAAGGCGCCGACCTCGACGTCGATCCAGCGGTCGAGGGCGAACGCCTCCAGCTTGACGACGGCGTTGGAGGCGGTGTTGCCGGTGAGCACCGACTGCACGACGAGGGGGTCGTCGTGCAGCTCGGCCAGCACGGCCTCCACGCCCGGCATCACGTGGCCCTGCTCCCGGACCAGGTCCCGAGCGCCCTCCAGCTCGGCCTCCAGGCGCTCGACGACCCGGGGGAGGAGCCCCCGGGCCTCCTCCTCGGCCAGCCCGGCGAACAGCAGGATCTCCAGGGCGATGAGCGGGTCGGTCTTGCCGCTCATGCGCACCTCGTGGGGGCCGGGCGGGCGGCCGAGCACGTGGGCGGCGGCGACGTCGAAGGCCCGTTGGGCCACGCCGTTGGTGCGCAGGAGGGTGCCGTCGACGTCCCAGAGCACGAGCCGCTCGTCCACGCGGGGACGGTACCCGACGCGGCGGAGCCGTCAGTTGCCGAGCTTGCGGGCCCGGACGACCAGCGTGCGGGGGACGTAGCGGAACGCCTCCTGCCACTGGTCGCTGCGCGGGCCGCCGGCTGCGGGGGCCGGCTCCAGGATGGTGTCCACCGAGTAGCTGGCCCGGGTGAGCGAGGTGTGCAGGTCGCCGATGGTGTGGTGGTGCACCGTGAACGTCACCCCGTGGCGGTGGCGCTCCCGGGGCGTACGGTCGAAGTACGAGCGCCGTATGCGCGGCGGCTGCTCGGGGTCGTCGCCGTCGATCATGTGGTAGGCGGGGTGGGGGAGCGAGAACACCAGCGGAGCGCCGGTGCGCAGCACCCGGTGCACCTGGCGGAGCACCCGGCCCAGGTCCTCGACGAAGCCGAACGCCCCCGAGCTGAACACCAGGTCGACCGAGTCGGCGCGCAGGAACGCCAGGTCGGCCATGTCGCCCTGGCGCAGCTCCACCCGCACCTCCTCCCGCTCGCACAGGCGCCGCCCGATGGCCAGCATCTCGGCCGACGCGTCGACGCCGATGGCGATGGCGCCCTGCTTGGCGAAGGCGATGGAGTTCTGGGCCGCGCCGCAGCCCAGCTCCAGGACCCGCTTGCGCGCCAGGTCGCCGAGGAGGCGGAAGTCGGCCTCGGTGCCGATGTCGGCGCCGTAGTGGGCCACGTCGGCGGGTGGGCGGGCGTGCGCCTCGTAGGTGGCGGCGAAGCGGTCCCAGGCGGCGGCGTTGTCGGAGGCCACGGGGGAATGTTGCTACAGCTTGGGCGGCCCCATGAGGATCGTCACCTTCAACGTCCAGCACGGCCGCACGCCGTCCGGCGGCGTCGACACGGCGGCGCTGGCCTCGTTCTGCGCCGGCCTGGACGCCGACGTCCTCGCCCTCCAGGAGGTCGACGTGGGGGTGCGTCGCTCGGGCCGGGTGGACCAGGCCGCCGCGGTGGCGGCGGCCGCCGGCGCGACGACCGTGTTCGGCGCCGCCCGCCGCCTCGGCGTCCGGGGGCGCTACGGCAACGCCCTGCTGGTGCGGGGCCGGGTCCTCCATGCCCGGACCGTGCGGCTGCCCCGGCTGGTGCGGCGCGAGCGGCGGGCCGCCATCCTGGCGTCGGTCGAGGTGGGCGGGCGGCCGCTGTCGGTGGCCGCCACCCACCTGTCGACCGACCGGGGCGACGCCGTCGTCCAGCTCGGCGTGGTGGTCGACGCCCTGGCCACCCTGCCGCTCCCCCGCCTGCTGCTGGGCGACCTCAACCTGCGTCCGGGCGTCGCCGTGCCCGCTCTGGAGCGGGCCGGCCACTCGGTGGCCCCGACCGGGCAGGCGACCTACCCGGCGGCCGACCCGTTCCTGCGCGTCGACCACGTGGCGGTGATGGGGCTGGAGGTGGAGCGGGTGGAGGTCCTCGACGCGGCGCCGGTCAGCGACCACCGGCCCCTGCTGGTGGAGCTGCGCTGACGTGGTGCGGCGGGCCTAGCCGGCGGCCCGGCCCCGGGCGAAGTCCTCCACCATGCGGTGGGCCTCGTCGTCGCGGTACTGGACCGGGGGCGACTTCATGAAGTAGGCCGACGGGCCCAGCAGTGGGCCGCCGATGCCCCGGTCGAGGGCGAGCTTGGCGCAGCGGACGGCGTCGATGATCACCCCGGCGGAGTTGGGCGAGTCCCAGACCTCGAGCTTGAGCTCGATGTTGAGGGGCACGTCGCCGAAGTTGCGCCCCTCCAGGCGGATGTACGCCCACTTCCGGTCCTCCAGCCAGGCCACGTGGTCCGACGGGCCGATGTGGACGTCGTCGTCGGCGATCCCGTTGTCGAGCTGGGAGGTGACGGACTGGGTCTTGGAGATCTTCTTGGACTCCAGGCGCTCGCGCTCGAGCATGTTCTTGAAGTCCATGTTCCCGCCCACGTTGAGCTGGTAGGTGCGGTCGAGGACCATTCCCCGGTCCTCGAACAGCCGGGCCAGCAGGCGGTGGACGATGGTGGCGCCCACCTGGCTCTTGATGTCGTCGCCCACGATGGGCACGCCTGCCTCCTCGAAGCGCCGGGCCCACTGGGGGTCGCTGGCGATGAACACCGGGATGGCGTTGACGAAGGCGACGCCGGCGTCGAGGCAGGCCTGGGCGTAGTGCTTCTGGGCCTGCTCGGAGCCGACCGGGAGGTAGGCCACCAGCACCTCGGCGCCCGCCTCGCGCAACGCCCGGGCCACGTCCACCGGCTCGGCGGGCGACTCCTCCACCGTTGCCCGGTAGTACTTGCCCA
>JBKHXC010000416.1:0-22205 GCA_046566225.1 Acidimicrobiia bacterium | reverse complement strand
ACCACGACCGACGGGCGGGGGCGCAGCCGGGCCGCCGCCTACACGCCGGCGCCCATGTCGGTGCCACCGCCGCCCAGGAGCTCGAGCCGCCGCCCGCTCGTCACCCGCTGCACGGCGTGGGCGGCGGCGTCCACGGCCAGCACCCGGAGGCGGTCGCGGGCCAGCCCCACGCCCCGCAGGAGGCCGTCGACCTCGGCCAGCAGCCGGGCGAGCTGGCCCTCGCCCATGCTGCCCGAGGTGTCGCACAGGACGACCACCTCGGGCACCGGCCGCCGCATGGCCGGCAGCACGACGTCGGGGCTGGCCTGGGCCCGCCGGGACGACCGGCGGTAGGTGTAGTCCACCAGGCCGGCCACCGACCCGATCCCCTTGCGTATCTCGGCGGCCAGGACGCGGCGCCAGTCGACCTTGGGGTCGAGCATGTCCTCCGCCCAGCGCCGCCAGCTCTTCGACACCCGGCCCACGCCCTCCTCGCAGAACTTGAGCACGTCGGCCGCCACCTGGGCCCGGGTGAGGTGCCGCTCCCCGGGCGGCAGGCCGCTCTGCTTGTCGGCCAGCAGCTCCCACGACCGGGACCGGGCGTCGGCGCCGCTGCCGCAGTCCGGCTCCAGGTCGGTGTCGACGTGGTCGGCGTGGAAGTACTCCTCGGCCATGCGGCTGGGCGCCCACCCCATGGCCTGGGGCAGCACGGGGTCGCGCAGCCGCAGCCCGGTGTTGACCAGGTCGTCGTTGATCTCGGCGTCGGCGGCCAGGGCCCAGTCCTTGGTGACGTGCTGGCTCACGCCCAGGCTGCGGGCCCGGCCGGCGTGGTCGCGCACCAGGTGGCCGGCGTGGTGCACCACGAGGCTGCCGAGGACCTCGACGCTCCACCGGTCCACCAGCTCGGGGTCCACGTACAGCCGCCAGGACTCGTCCACCGCCACCTTCCCCAGCCCGGGCACCGCCACCACCGGCGAGGCGAAGATGGCCGCCGCCAGGTACGGGTGCCGCGACACCGCCCACAACCGCGCCACGGCCAGCTTGCGCTCGTCCAGCACGGGCCGGGCGGCATCAGCCACGGTGGCGCCCGGGGCCGGGCGGAGGCCGGCGGCTCCGCCGCCCGGCCGGAGCACGATCAGCTCGCCGAGCAAGCTCCGCTTGCGAGGCGACTCTCCTCACAGCAGTCCAGCCTCGCGCAGGAGCGGTGCGAAGAGCTTGACCTCGGGGGGCGCCACCGCCCCGGCCGGGCGGCACTGGGCCAGGACCCGGGCGGCCACGGCGGCCACGTCGGGGGCGTGCTCGCCGGCCCGCCCCAGCACCCGCCACCCGGCGAGCCAGCGCTCGGGGGTGGGCCGCGCCGCCACGGCGGCGGCGACCGCCGACAGCACGGCGTAGGCCCGGTCGCCCCGCTCGGGCAGCTCGAACCCGTCGGGGTCGGCGAGCACCTCCTCGGGGTCAGGGAGGTCCATGTCCATCTCCCACATGAGCAGCTCGACGCCCGGGCCCTCGCCCACGCAGCCGGTGATCAGGGCCGTCTCCGCCTCGGTGGTGGCGCCCGCCGCCCGGGCCGCCGCCCACAGGCGGGCGGCCATGTCCCACGTGCGGGGGCTCGGCCAGCCCCGCCCGGCCGCCGCCGCGTCGGCCGGCACCTGGCAGGTGAGGCCGGGGCGCACGGTGACGAACGCCGACACCAGTCCCCGCGTGCGGGTGACGCCCTCCTCCCAGCCCGGCGGGAGGGTGGGCACGACGGGGCGGTCCCAGCCGCCGGCCAGGCCCTGGGCGAACACCGCCGGCTCCACCTCCCAGGCCAGGTGGCAGAACCGGTTGGCCAGCGGCGCCGACAGGTCCCAGCCGTCGGCGGACTGCTCGGGGGGGTTGGCGGCGGCGACCACCACGACGCCGGCCGGCAGGTCGATGTCGCCCACCACCCGCTCCAGCACGACCCGCAGGAGGGCGGCCTGCACGGCCGGCGGGGCGGTGGAGATCTCGTCGAGGAAGAGCAGCCCGCGCCCGGCCGCCGCCAGGCGCTCGGCCCACCGCGGGGGGGCGAAGTGGACGACTCCGCCCACCACCACCGGCAGGCCCGAGAAGTCCGACGGCTCCCGGATGGCGGCGATGACGGTCTCGCACGGCCAGCCCAGGGCGTCGGCCATGGCCCGGATGGCCGACGACTTGCCGGTGCCCGGAGCGCCCCAGAGCAGCACCGGCACCTTGGCCGCCACGGCGATGCCCAGCGCCTCCACCGCCGTGCTCTGTCCGGTCACGGCGCAACCCTAGGAGACGGCCCGCGCGTCGGGGACCTCGGCGGGGACAAGAATGGCGCGATGACCGACGCCTCCCGGCCGCCCCCCGATCCCTCGGCCGAGCGCGGGGGCGGTGGTGGCTACTGCGCGAACTGTGGCGCTCCCCTCCTCCCCGACGCCCGGTTCTGCACGAAGTGCGGCACGCCCCGCGCCGGGGCGGCGCCGGCCGCCGGGGCGGCGGCGGCCGGGGCGGCCGCGGCGGCGGGGCCCGGCTCGCCCCCCGACGCCACCCGGGTCCTCCCCACCGCGCCGCGGGGGGCCTTCGAGGAGCGCGTGGTGGAGGAGCGCGAGGCACCGCCCCCCTACCGGGGGCCGGCGCCGCCCAGCACCAACTGGGCGCTGGCCCTGCTCGTGCTGATCGCGCTGCTCATCCTGGTCTTCGGCGCCATCCTCATCCTCCAGGACTCCGGCGACGACCCGAGCGACGACCCGATCGACGACACCACGACCACGCTGGCCACCACCACCACGCTGCCCACCACGATCCTGCCGACGACGGCGCTGCCGACCACGGCGCCGCCCCTCCCGACGACCACGACCACGGTTCCGGAGGCCACGGCGCCGCCCACGACCACGGCACCCGAGCCGGCTCCCACCACGGAGCCGGCGACGACGCTGCCGACCGTCGCCCCGCTGTAGGTCTTCGACCGCATCCACTCGCTTCGCTCACTCCATCCGATCGAGTCGGACCGTGCTCCGGCCGGGCGTGGCGAAGGCGGCGCCGGCTCGTCGCTCGGCCTACGCCCGCCGCGGGGGCCGCCGGCGCCGACCGGTCAGCACCTGGGCTGGAGCAGGCCTCCGCACGGCCGCGGCCGGGTGGTGGTGGTCGTCGTCGTCGGCACGGCGGTGGTCGAGGTGGTGGTCGCCACGGCGAACGGGTCGGACGTCGGCGTCGTGGGCGCGTCGGGGTCGAAGGTCGTGATGGGCCCGCCGGAGTCGAAGAAGGTGGTCGTCGACTCCTCGGAGTAGGCGCTGAACGGCGGCGCGGTCGGGGTGAACACGGTGGTGGACGTGGACTGGAGCGGGAGCGGCACGCTGAAGTCGGTGGGGGGAACGTCGGCCAGCGCCTCCGACATGAACAGCTTCCACGTCTCGGCCGGGATGGACCCGCCGGTCACCCTGGCCACCCCCTTGACGTTGAGCAGGGGGGTGGGCCGCTGCTTGTTCCCGATCCACACCGACGTCGACAGGGTGGGCGTGTAGCCGGTGAACCAGGCGTCCCGCCACTCCTGGGCGGTGCCCGTCTTGCCCGCCGCCGGACGGCCGATGTCGGCCCGGGTGCCGGTCCCCTCGGTGATGACGCCCTTCAGGACGTCGGTGACGTTGTCGGCGATGATCTGGGCCAGCACCCGCCGGGGCTTGGGCCGGCGGTTGTCCTCGATGAAGTCGCCGTCGGGGTCCTTCACCCACTGCACGGGCGTGGGCTCGACCCGCATGCCGCCGTTGGCGAACACGCCGAACGCCGACGCCATGTCCAGCGGCGCGACCTCCTGGGCGCCCAGGGCGTAGCTGGGGCCGTGCACCTCGGGGTTGGCGACCCAGGCCGAGGTGATGCCCAGCTTCGTGGCCATCTCGCCCACCTCGGGGACGCCGACGTCGAGGATGAGCTGGGCGTAGACGGTGTTGTAGGAGTTGTGGGTGGCCCTGCGCAGCGTGACCCGGCCGCCGCCGCTGCCCTCGTAGTTCTCGATGACGCAGCCGCGGTCGCCCGTGCACCCCGGGATGCGGTACTGGGACGGCGCCGAGTAGACGCGGTCGTCGGTGATGCCCTTGGCGAAGGCGGCGGCCAGCACGAACGGCTTCCACGACGACCCCGGCTGGCGGCCGGTGCCGCCTCCCTCGACCCGCACGGCGTCGTCGTCCCAGCAGGTGGCCGGCACGTCCACCCGGTCCTTCACCTCGGCGGGCGGGAACGCGCACTTGCCCAGGGCCAGGTTCACCTGGCCGTCGGGGGCGGAGAAGTCGCGGCCGCCGACCAGGGCCTTGACGTAGCCGGTCTGGGGCTCGACCGACACCAGCGCCATCTCGACGGCCGGGTCGACGCCGGTCAGCCCCTCGGCCGTCGCCCGCTCGGCGATGGCCTGGAGCCCGGGGTCGAGGGTGGTGCGGATCTCCAGCCCGCCGCGGTAGACGGCGTCGCGCCCGAGCTTGTCCTCCAGGTAGCGGCGCACGTAGTCCACGAAGTACGGGTACTTGGTGAACTGCGGCCGGGCCGGGTACACGTTGGTGGCCGGACGGTCGGTGAGGGGCCCGTTGGTGGCGAGCCACACCCGCTCCTCGGACGCCTTGGCGTGCTCGTCGGAGGAGATGAAGCCCAGCTCGCGCATGCGGTCGAGCACGTGCCGCCGCTTGGCGTCGGCCGCCCCCTGGTTGCCGCGGGGCTCGAGCCGGCTGGGGGCGGGGATGAGCCCGGCCAGCAGCGCCGCCTCGGACAGGGTGAGGTCGTTCACCGGCTTGCGGAAGTACGTCTCCGAGGCCGCCCCCACGCCGTAGGCGCCCTCGCCCAGGTAGATCGACGAGAGGTACTTGAAGAGGATCTCCTCCTTCTCCGAGGAGCGGGAGAGCTGGCGGGCCAGGACCCCCTCGCGGATCTTGCGGGCGATGGTGCGCTCGCCCCCCGTGTAGGCGGACTTGACGTACTGCTGGGTGATGGTCGAGCCGCCCTGCACGATCTCCTGGCCCTTGATGTCGGCCAGCAGGGCCCGCAGGGTGGCGGCGAAGTCGATCCCGCCGTGGCGGTAGAAGTTCTTGTCCTCGGCGGCCACGACCGCCTTCTTCAGCACGTCGGGGATGTCCTCCGGCTCCACCGGGCGGTTCTGCTCGAACTCGGTGAACTGGCCGATCTCCTGGCCGCTGGCGTCGTAGACCCGGCTGATCTGGCTGCCCCCCGGCGCCCTCGCGGGGGGCAGCTCGTCGGGGACGGGCACGGTCACCAGGGCCAGGAGGACCAGGCCGGCGACGAGCACGGGGGCCAGGGCGGCGAAGACGATCGTGACCAGGGCGGTGCGGGCGAGGAACGGGCTCTCCACTCGTGCGAGTCTTGCACGGCGCCGGCCGGCCACCGTCGCGTGGGCGGCACTAGGCTGCGGCCCGCCCGGGACGGGTCCGACCGGGCGTCAGGTGGTGATGGAGGTTGCGTGCACCGGGCCCTGCCCACCCGTCGGGCCCGACACCCGAAGGAGCGCCCGGATCTTGCTGATCTTCCTGCTCGTCGTGTGCGTCGTCTTCGGGGTGATAATCTACGCGGTGTTCAGCGGCATCCTGTCGGAGGACTCCGAGGGCTTCGGCTTCCACCGCCCGCCCCGGCTGCGGGAGCTGTCGCCCGGCTGCCTGCTGTCGATCATCGCCGTGGCCGGCCTGTGGTTCCTGGCCTGGACCATCGTCCTGCTCCTCGCCATCCGGCTGCTGCGCACGCCCCTCGGCGAGTGACCGACCGCCGGACGTGTCGGCGGTCCTTCGGTCAGGGATAATCGCGGCATGGCTCGGGGACGGGGCTCGGCGGCCGACGAGGACCTCGTCGGGCTCTACCTCCACGACATCAGCGCCCATCCCCTGCTCACCCGGGAGGACGAGGTGCGCCTGGGTGAGCTGGTGGCGGCCGGCAAGGCGGCGGGGGCCGAGCTGTCGTCGGGGCGGGTCAAGAACAAGAGGCGGGTCGCCGAGCTGGAGCGCCGGGTGCGCGAGGGCGATGACGCCACCACCCGGTTCGTCCAGGCCAACCTCCGCCTGGTCGTGTCCCTGGCCCGCCGTTACCGCTCGTCGGGCCTGCCCATGCTGGACCTCATCCAGGAGGGCAACCTGGGCCTGCTGCGGGCGGTCGAGAAGTTCGACGCCCGGCGCGGGTTCAAGTTCTCGACCTACGCCAGCTGGTGGATACGCCAGGCCATGACCCGCAGCATCGCCAACAGCGGGCGCACGATCCGCCTCCCCGTCCACACCGGCGACCAGGTCATGCGGATGCGCCGGGCCACCACCGAGTTCGAGCGGGTCAACGGTCGCCAACCCAGCGCCGCCGAGCTGGCCGCCGAGGTCGACCTCCCGCTGCGCCAGGTCGAGGACCTGCTGCCCCACCTCAGCGCGCCCCGGTCGTTCTCGGAGACCCTCGGCACCGAGGGCGACATGGAGCTGGGCGACACGGTCGAGGACGCCAACGCCCCCTCCCCCGACGAGCAGGTCCTGGCCAGCCTCCTGCCCGAGGCGGTCGAGTCCATGCTGGCCAGCCTGGGCGAGCGGGAGCGGGAGGTGCTGTTCCTGCGCTACGGCCTCGACCGGGGCAGCCCCCGCACCCTCGAGGAGCTGGCCCAGCGCTTCAACGTCACCCGCGAGCGCATCCGCCAGATCGAGTCCAAGGCGCTGGCCAAGCTGCGCCGCGCCTCCACCGAGGGCGAGCGCAACCTCCTCAGCCTCCAGCGCTGAGCCGGCCTCCGGCGCCGAGCACCGGCCGTCACGCCGGTGACGGCTTCTCGGCGAGGAGGTTGCCGAGGAACAGGCAGTCCATGTCGCTGCGCAGGAAGTCCACGACCGCCTCCTCGGGGCGGTTCACCATGGGCTCGCCCCGGATGTTGAAGCTGGTGTTGAGGACGACGGGCACCCCGGTGCGACGCTCGAACTCCGAGATGAGCCGGTGGTACGCGGGGTTGAAGGCGGCGGTGACGCTCTGCATCCGGCCCGTCCCGTCGACGTGGGTGACGGCGGGGATCACCGCCCGCTTGTCGGGCCGCACCGGGAGGACCAGGAGCATGAAGGGGTTGTAGGAGTAGCGTTCGAAGAACTCGGCTCCGCGCTCGTCGAGCACGCTGGGGGCGAAGGGCCGGAAGCCCTCCCGCCGCTTGACCCGGGCGTTGACGACGTCGCGCATCTCGGCCCGGCGGGGGTCGGCCAGGATGGAGCGGGCCCCCAGGGCGCGGGGGCCGATCTCGGCCCGCCCCTGGAACCACCCGACCACCTTGCCGGCGGCGATGCGCTCGGCCGCCTCCGCCTCGGCGTCGCCCACCCGCCTGATCTCCAGGCCCCGGGCGGCGAGGGCGGCGGCCGAGTCCCTCTCGGTCCAGCTGGGGCCGAAGAAGGCGTGGTCCATCGTCCAGCCCCGGGGCTTGCCCATCATCTCGTGCCACACCCAGGAGGCGGCGCCCAGGGCGTTGCCGGCGTCGGACGCCGCCGGCTGCACGAACATGTCGTCGAAGCCGGCCTCGGCCAGGAGGCGGGCGTTCATCACCGAGTTCAGGGCCACGCCGCCGGCCAGGCACAGCCGCGACATCCCCGTCGCCTCCCGGAGGGCCCGGGCCACGTGCAGGCCGGCCTCCTCGACGAGGTCCTGGGCGGCGTAGGCGATGTCCTTGTGGCGGTCGGTGAAGTCGGACTCCGGCACCCGGGGCGGCCCGAACCGCTCGAGCCCCCGCCTGGAGAACGGCCGGCCCTCGCGCTGGTAGCGGAACCAGCGCAGGTTGACCTTGAACCGCCCGTCGGCCGCCAGGTGGACGAGGTCGCGGACGTCCTTGGCCAGCACGTCGCGGCCGTACGGCGCCAGTCCCATGAGCTTGCCCTCGTCGGCGTTGGGCCGGAAGCCGAGCAGCCAGGTGAAGGCGGTGTAGACCTCGCCCAGCGAGTGCGGGTTGCGGACCTCCCCCAGCGGGCTCAGCCGGTTGCCCTCGCCGATGGCCATGGTCGTGGACAGGAAGTCCCCGCCCCGGTCGAGCGTCAGCACCGCCGCCCGGTCGAAGGGGCTGGCGAAGAAGGCGCTGGCGGCGTGGGCCTGGTGGTGGCCGACGTTGTAGACCTTGCCCCGGTAGCCCCACGTGCTGCGGAAGTTCCGCTCCTTCATCAGCAGCCGGGAGTCGGTGAAGGCCTGGGCCGCCAGGCGCTTGGGCGACACCCGGGCGACGGCGTCGAGGGCGCCCCGGGCGAAGTCCACCCGGGCGTCGTGGGCGAAGGCCACGGCGTCGACCTGGTCGATGCCGATTCCGGCCCGCTCCAGGCAGTAGCCGATGGCCAGGTGGGGGAAGTGCTTGGTGTGCTGGTCGCGGTCGAAGCGCTCCTGCTCGCCGATGGCGACGACGGCGCCGTCGACCAGGAGGCAGGCCGAGGTGTCGTGGCTGAAGCAGTTGACCCCGAGGACCGCGGTCACGGTTCCTCACCGGGGGCACGGCGCCGTTGCGACCCCTCCACCACGCGCGCCCTCGCCCCGTCGTCCATCCGCGTGAGGTGAATCTACTCGCCGGCCTCGGCTCCGGCGCAATCCGGCACCGAGGACTGGAACGGGAGCCTCCCCGGTGCCACTCTTGCGGCGTGACGGGCGAGGGGGCGGTCGGCGTGGCGGGCGACGACCGCCTCCTGGCGCCCACGTGGTGGACGGCGGTGTGCATCGTGCCCGTGCTCGTGGCCGCCTGGGTGGTGCTCTTCCTCTTCCCCTCGCGCACCGACCAGTTGTGGGCGTGGCCCGTCGCCCCGGAGATGACGGCCCTGGTGATGGGCGGGGGCTACCTGGCCGGGGCGTACTTCTTCGTCCGGGTGGCCCGCGACCGCCGCTGGCACGAGGTGGCGGTGGGCTTCCTCGCCATCACCGTCTTCACGACCGTCCTGCTGGCGGCGACGGTCCTGCACTGGGACCGGTTCAACCACGACCACGTGTCGTTCTGGGCGTGGCTGGCCCTCTACGTCGTCACCCCGCCCCTGCTGCCGCTGCTGTGGCGCGAGAACCGGCGCACCGACCCGGGCGTGGCGTCACCGGGCGACGTGCGGGTCCCGGCCCGCCTGCGGCAGGTGGTGGCGGTGGGCGGCTCCCTGCAGCTCTCCTTCGCCGCCCTCATGTTCCTCGCCCCCGAGGCGACCGCCGAGCGCTGGCCGTGGGCCGCCACCCCGCTCACCGTGCGGACCCTCAGCGCCTTCGTGGCCTTCCCGGCCGTGGCCTGGCTGTGCTTCTGGTTCGAGGAGCGGTGGAGCGCGCTGCGGGTCCCCATGCAGACGGCCACCATCGGCCTCGTCCTCATCGGCGTCGGGGCCCTGCGGGCGACCGACGACTTCGACGGCCCGTCGTGGTCGGTCCGCCTGTTCCCCGTCGCCCTGGTCGCCACCGTCGCCCTGCTGGTGGCGCTCCAGGTCGCCATGGAGCGCCTCCGGCCCCCGGACCGCTCAGCGCGCTGAGGCGAACTCGTCGAGGAAGAGCTCCCAGCGGCCGGCCCGGACGACCAGGCGGTTCCCGGCACTCCACTCGTAGCGGACCGACTCGACGTCGATCTGCTCGGGGATCACGTAGACCACCACCCCCGACGCCCCCAGGGGGATGACCCGGGTGCGGGCCGGCTCCCGGCGGTCGAAGTTCCCGGTCATCGGGTTGCACACGAACGTGTAGCCGGTGACCCGCACGGCGACGTCGGTGGCCGCCTCCACCTCGCCGACGAAGTGCCGCCGGGCGTCGCCGTCGAACATCCGCCGCTCGATCACGTGGACCTTCTCACCCGGGCTCAGCAGTGCCATCCCCGTCACCTCCACTCGAATGATGGAGGGCCGCCGGGCGCCCGACAAGGGCCGAGCCCGGGATGCGCCGATCGCGCCGGCCGCGCCGGTCAGCGCGGCGGTGCTCCGCGCCCCGCCGGCTCGCCCGCCCGGCGCCCGGCCGGCCGGAGGGTGGCCCGCAGCTCGGCCAGCGCGTCGGCGTCCCGCCGGCACCGCCGGCACCGCGCCACGTGGGCGCCCACGCCGTCGTCGAGCTCGCCGTCGAACCAGGCGCCCAGCTCCACGGCCGGCGGGTGGCGCCGCAGCAGTCGCATCCGGCGGGTGATTCCCGCCCGGCGGGCGCCGGAAACGCCGGCGCCGGGCCGCGCCGCCGGCCGGCCTCGGGACCGCCGCCGGCCTGGAGCCGAGCACCTACCCGGCGGGGACGACGTTGTGGTTGTGACGGAAGAGGTTCCCCGGGTCGTAGGCGGCCTTCACGTCGGCCAGGCGACGCAGGTTGCGGCCGTAGGCGCTGTCGACCTCCGCTTCGGCGGCGTCGTCGTCCCCGGTGAAGTTGAGGTACACCGAGCCTGTGCCGTGCTCGGCCATCGCCGCCCATCGGTCCCGCACCCAGGCGACGCACCGGGCGTCCATGGCGGGATCGGCCCAGTTGCCGTCGATCGACACCATGAACGGCGAGCGCCGCTCGGCGAACGCCGTGTCCTCGGGGCCCACGTCGGCGATGGCGCCGCCCATGTGCCAGATGTTCACCACGGTGAGCGGCGCCGGGCGGGCCAGGGCCGCCTCGGCGAAGGCGTCCACCGCGTCGTCGGTCAGCTCGTCCAGGTACTGCGACTTCCAGTACGACCGGTGCTGGTTGCGGGGGAAGAGGGCGTCGAACGACGACTGCACGACGGTGAAGGGCATGGGCCGGGAGATGTCGAGCAGCGGCGTGCCCAGCTCACGCAGGGGCTGGAGCGCCGCCATCCCCACCTCCACGTCGCCGGCGTAGACGCCGCCCACGATGGTCACCGGGCGGTCGTGGACGACCTCGGGCATGCCCGGCGCCGCCGGGAACGTGAACGTGACGGTGATCGACGTGAGCTCCCGCGGGGCGCCGACGACGACGTCCCTCCATCGCCGCACCACCGACGCGACCTCCTCGGCCGGGTACATCACGCCGGCGAAGGCCACGACGGGCCCGAGCGGCCGCAGGCGGAACGTGAAGGACGTGACGACGCCGAAGTTCCCACCCCCGCCGCGCAGCGCCCAGAACAGGTCGGGATGGCTCTCGGCCGACGCCGTCCGGACCGCCCCGTCGGCGCCCACGACCTGGGCCTCCACCAGGGCGTCGCAGGCGAGGCCGTACTTCCGGCGCACCCATCCGTACCCCCCGCCCAACGTCAGCCCGCCGACGCCGGTGTCGGACACCACGCCGCCGGGCGTCACGAGGCCGAACGCCTGCGCCTCCCGGTCGACGTCCGCCCACAGCGAGCCGCCCTGGACCCGGGCCAGCCGCCGGTCGGGGTCGACGACCACGCCGCGCATGGCGCCCAGGTCGACCAGCAGCCCGCCGTCGGTCGACGACAGGCCGGCGATCGAGTGCCCGCCGCCCCGCACGGTCAGCAGCAGGCGGTGCTCCCGTGCGAAGTTCACCGCGTCGACCACGTCGGCCGCCCCCGTGCACTCCACGACCAGGCCGGGGCGGCCCTGGAGCATGGCGTTGAACGGCGGGCGAACGTCGGTGCCGCCGCTCGGGGCCGCCCGCACCGTCCCGCGCACCCGGCTCCGAAGTTCCTCCACCACCTCGTCCGCCAGCTCGACGCTGCCGCCGTCCAGGCCCCGCACCGTCGTGGTCATCGGTCCCTCCCCGTCGATCGACGGCTCTTGGTGTCGACCAGCTGGAGCGGCGTTACAGCACCCCGCCGCCCCGGCCGGAGCACCGCCCGCTCGCCGAGCAAGCTCGGCCCGCGAGGCGATTCCGCCCGGGGGGTCGGCCGGTCACTCGTCGCCGGTGTGGAAGTGGGCGGCCGGCGCCCGGCCGGGGGGGTGGGCGGGGCGGGGCGGCGGGGCGGCGGGCGGGATGGGCCGGGTGACGGGCTCGCCGGGGGCGACCACCAGCGGCTTGCCGTGGTGGGTCAGCTCCAGGGCCTCGCCCGAGCGCACGGCGTAGGTCGCCCCGTCGCCGGTGGCGGTGACCTCGATGGACCGCCCCCGGTACCACAGGCGGAACCGCAGCCGGGCGATGGCCGACGGCAGCCGGGGGGCGAAGGCAAGGGCGCCGTCGCGGGCCCGGAAGCCCCCGAAGCCCGCCACCAGGGCCGACCACCCGCCCGCCAGCGCCGCCAGGTGCAGGCCGTTGCGGGTGTTGTCGTGGAGGTCGTGGAGGTCCACCAGGATGGACTCCCGCAGGTAGTCGTAGGCCAGCTCGACGTGGCCCGTCTCGGCGGCCATGACCGCCTGCGCCGGCGCCGACAGCGACGAGTCCCTCACCGTCAGCGGCTCGTAGTACGCGAAGTTGCGCTCCTTCTGGTCGTCGGAGAAGGCGTCCCCCCGCACGTGCATGGCCAGTACCAGGTCGGCCTGCTTCACCACCTGCTTGCGGTACAGGTCGAAGTAGGGGAAGTGCAGGAACAGCGGGTACTGCTCGGGCCCGGTGGCGCCCAGGTCCCAGCGCTCGTAGGAGGTGAACCCGACGGCCTGGGGGTGCACCCCCAGCTCGTCGTCGTAGGGGACGAACATGGCCGCCGCGGCGCGCCGCCAGGCGGCGACCTCGCCGGGGTCGACGCCCAGCGACTCACCCCGGTCCGGCGTGCGCTCGACGGACTCCGCGGCGGCCCGCAGGTTCTGCTGCGCCATCAGGTTGGTGTAGACGTTGTCGTCGCCCAGGGCGCTGTACTCGTCGGGCCCGGTGACGCCCGGGATGCGGAACCGGCCGTGCCGGTCGTGGTGGCCGAGCGAGGACCACAGGCGGGCCGTCTCCACGAGCAGCTCGGTGCCGACCTCGCGCTCGAAGTCGTCGTCGCCGGTGGCGTCGACGTAGCGGACGACGGCGTCGGCGACGTCGGCGTTCACGTGGAACGCCGCCGTGCCCGCCGGCCAGTAGCCCGAGCACTCCTCGCCGGCGATGGTGCGCCACGGGAAGGTGGCGCCGCCCAGGCCGAGGAGCCGGGCGCGCTCGCGCGCCGCCGGCAAGGTCGAGTGGCGCCATCGCAGGGCGTCGGCGGCGGCGCCGGGGACGGTGTACATGAGCGCCGGCAGGACGAACATCTCGGTGTCCCAGAAGGCGTGGCCCTCGTAGCCGGTGCCGGTCAGGCCCTTGGCCGGGATGGCCCTCCGCTCCGCCCGCGCCGCCGCCTGCAGGACGTGGAACAGGGCGAAGCGGGCCGCCTGCTCGATCTCGGGATCCCCCTCGACCTCGACGTCGGCCCGGTCCCAGAAGTCGTCGAGGTACTCCCGCTGCTCGGCCACCAGCCGGTCCCAGCCCGTGTGGCGCGCCGCGGTGAGCGCCGCCACCACCTGGTCGCGGAGGGCCTGCCTCGACCGCAGGCTCGACCACCCGTAGGCCAGCAGCTTCACGATGCGCAGGCGCTCGCCGGGCCCCAGGACCGTGGTCACCGTCACCCGACCGACGTCGGGCTCGCACTCGGCGGTGACCGCCGTACCCTCCGGGCCGTCGACCAGGTGCTCCATGGCGGCCGCCACCCGCAGCCCGCTCCTGGCCGTGCGGTGGACGAGCTCGACCGCCGTGCCCCGCCGGCAGCCGTGGCTCTCGGCCACGAGGGGTGCCTCGAGCACCGCCGCCGCCCGCGGGTCGCGCTGGGCCTGGGGCTGGGGCTCGTTGGCGACCAGCTCGGACTGCACGACGACGCGGGCCCCGTCGCCGACCGCCTCCACCTCGTAGGCGATGGCGGCGACGGCGCGCTGGGTGAACGAGACCAGCCGGACCGAGCGGACCAGGGCCTCCTGGCCGGCCGGCGACTCCCAGTGCACCTCGCGCCGCAGGGTCCCGGCCCGCAGGTCGAGCACCCGCTCGTGGCCGTGCAGGCGCCCGTAGCGGACGTCGAAGGGCTCGTCGTCCACCAGCAGCCGGAGCAGCTTGCCGTCGGTGACGTTGATCACCGACTGGCCCGACTCGGGGTAGCCGTAGCCCGCCTCGGCGTAGGGGAGCGGGCGCAGCTCGTGCAGCCCGTTGAGGAACGTCCCCGGAACGCCGAACGGCTCGCCCTCGTCGAGGTTGCCCCGGAGGCCGAGGTGGCCGTTGGAGAGGGCGAAGAGGGACTCCGACACCGGCAGGGCGTCGAGGTCGAGCGACTCCTCGCGCACGCACCAGGTCTGGTCGTGGGCCCGGGGCCGGACGATCACCGGCGCTCCAGCAGCTCGGCCAGGTCCTGCACCACCACGTCGGCCCCACGCTCGCGCAGCTCCTCGGCGTGGCCGGTGCGGTCCACGCCCACCACGAACCCGAACCGGCCGGCCCGGCCCGCCTCCACCCCGGCCAGGGCGTCCTCGAACACGGCGGCCGCCGCCGGATCCACGCCGAGCTGCTCGGCGGCCAGGAGGAAGGTGTCGGGCGCCGGCTTGCCCCGCAGGCCCCGCTCCACGGCCACCACGCCGTCGACGCGGACGTCGAACAGGTCCCCCAGCCCGGCCGACTCCAGCACGGCCGCCGTGTTGGCGCTGGCCGACACCACCGCCCGGGCCAGGCCCGCCTCGCCGGCGGCGTGGAGGTACCGCACCGAGCCCGGGTACACCTGCACGCCGGCGTCGACGATGCGGTCCAGCACCAGCTCGTTCTTCCGGTTCCCCAGGCCGTGGACGGTCTCGGTTCCGGGTGGGTCGTCGGCCTCGCCCTCGGGGAGGACGATCCCCCGCGAGGCCAGGAAGCTCCGCACCCCGTCGGCACGCGGCATGCCGTCCACGTAGGCGCGGTAGTCCTGTACCGGGTCGAACGCCACGAACGGCTCGCCGGTGCGCGCCGCCCGCTCCCGCAGGAAGCCGTCGAACATCTCCTTCCACGCCGCGGCGTGGACGAGGGCGGTGCGGGTGATGACCCCGTCGAGGTCGAACAGGCAGGCGCCGATGGTGCCGGGCAGTCCGAGCACCCGAGGAGGCTAGTTCCGGTCCCACCATGGCGCCGGCGCGCGGCGCGTGCCCGCGACCTTCCCCTTCTCTTCCGTCCTGGCGACCAACCCAGGGCGTTCACCTGGAAGAGAAGCGCTGCCCCGCTCACCTGCCCCTCGTGGAGCGGACGACGGGATTCGAACCCGCGACCCCAACCTTGGCAAGGTTGTGCTCTACCAGCTGAGCTACGTCCGCAGCGACGGCGAGCTTAGCAGTGGGCCCCGCCGGCTCCCCTACTTGAGAAGGCGGGACAGGCGCCGGTCGGCCAGGGGCTTGCCGCCGGTCTGGCACGTCGGGCAGTAGTGCAGCGACCTGGTGGCGAAGGCGACCTGGCGGACGGTGTCGCCGCACTCCGGGCAGGCCTGGCCGGCCCGCCCGTGGACCCGCATCCCCGAGCGCTTCTCGCCCTTGAGCCCGGCTGCCGGCAGGCCGGCGCTGCGGGCCAGGGCGTCGGCCAGGACGCCGACCACGGCGGCGTGGAGGCGGGCCACCTCGTCGTCGCCCAGCTTGGCGGCCGGCTTGAACGGCGACAGGCGGGCCAGGTGGAGGGCCTCGTCGGAGTAGGCGTTGCCCACGCCGGCCACCACCGACTGGGTGGTCAGCGCCGCCTTGAGCTGGCCGCCGTGGCCCCGCAGGGCGGCGCCCAGGGCGGCGGCGTCGAAGGCGGGGTCGAGGGGGTCGGGGCCCAGCCGGGCGATGCCCTCCACGTCCTCCGGCGCCCGCACGACGTAGACGGCCAGGCGCTTCTCGGTGCCCGCCTCGGTGACGTCGAAGCCGGCACCGCCGTCGAGGCCGACGCGCAGGGCGAGGGGGCCCTTGCCGGGCCGGGCGGGGGCGGCGGGCAGCTCGTCGCGCCAGCGCAGCCAGCCGCCCCGGGCCAGGTGCAGCACCAGCCACGGCCGCTCGCCGCCCCCGGTGGGGAGGAGGAGGAACTTGCCCCGCCGGGCGCAGCCCTCGACGGTGCGCCCCACCAGGGCGTCGAGAGGCGGGTCGAAGGTCTTGAGGGCGGCGAAGGCCGCCAGCTCCACCCGCTCGACGGTGCGCCCCCCCGCCCGCTCGGCCAGGAACCGGGCCAGCGCCTCGATCTCGGGGAGCTCGGGCACGCCCGCCTACTCGGCGGCGGGGCCGGCACCGGCCGGCGCCGGCTCCTCCCCGTCCGCCCCCCGGCCGGTCGACCCGAACCCCCCGGCGCCCCGCTCGCTCACCGCCAGCTCGTCCACCACGGTGAAGGCGACCCGCTCCACCCGCTGGATCACCAGCTGGGCGATGCGGTCGCCCCGGCGCACGGCGTACGCCCGGTGGGGGTCGGTGTTGACGAGCAGCACCTTCACCTCGTCCCGGTACCCGGCGTCGATCAACCCCGGCGCGTTGAGGCAGGTGACGCCGTGGCGGAGGGCCAGGCCGCTGCGGGGCTGGACGAACCCGGCGTAGCCCTCGGGGATGGCGAGGGCGATGCCGGTGGGCACCAGCGCCCGCCCCCCGCCCGGGGCCAGCCGGGCGTCGTGCCGGGCCACCAGGTCGGCGCCGGCGTCGCCGGCCCGGGCGTAGGACGGCAGCGCCAGATCGGGGTCGAGTCGGACCACGGGGACGTCGAACACGGCCACCAGCGTACGATCGGCCGCCGTGCTCGTCTGGATCGACCTGGAGATGACCGGCCTCGACCCGGCCACGTGCGCCATCGTCGAGATCGCCACCCTGGTCACCGACGATGAGCTGGCGGTGGTGGCCGAGGGCCCCGACCTCGTCGTCGCCTGCCCGCCCGAGCGGCTGGCGGCCATGGACCCCGTCGTCGTCGCCATGCACCGGGCCAGCGGGCTGCTGGAGCGGGTGGCGGCGTCGACCACCACCCTGGAGGAGGCGGGCCGCCGCACGCTGGAGTTCATCAAGGCCCACGTGCCCGAGCCCCGCACCGTCCCGCTCTGCGGCAACTCCATCGGCACCGACCGGCGCTTCCTCGCCGCCCACCTGCCCGAGATCGAGGCGTGGCTGCACTACCGATCGGTCGACGTCTCGACGGTCAAGGAGCTGTGCCGCCGGTGGTACCCGGAGGCCTTCGCCGCCCTGCCCGAGAAGACCGGCGCCCACCGGGCCCTCGACGACATCCGCGAGAGCGTGGCCGAGCTGCGCCACTACCGGGCCACCATCTTCAGGTAGTGCGTCGACCTCATTCGTTCGCTTCGCTCGCTCCATTCGGCCGAGTTGGGTCGTGCTCCGGCGGGCGAGCGGAGCTCGCGGCGCCTCCGCCCTTTCCTTCCTCGGTGCCCGCAGCCGTAGAGGCCGCCGACGGCGGCGGGTGCGGCCACGGACCTTGCCGCTGCGAACGCGGCGAAGACTTGGGGCCGGGGCGCGAGCCCAGGGCGGCCCGTACACTGCGCCATGCCCGACGAGAAGGACGCCCTGGACGCCCCCGAGCCGGTCGCGTCGCGGATCGCCGACGAGGGGCTGCGGCTGGCCGAGGACGTGGTCTACGGGCTGGTGGCGCTGACCCTGTTCGCGTCGGCCCTGGTCGTGCTGGGCGACA
The DNA here is from genome assembly GCA_046566225.1 of Acidimicrobiia bacterium. Taxonomy (GTDB): domain Bacteria; phylum Actinomycetota; class Acidimicrobiia; order Acidimicrobiales; genus DATLFN01. The sequence goes on along the minus strand of JBKHXC010000416.1, from coordinate 4,847 downwards.
CGGTGTGGGGCCTGGTCACCGAGGTGGGCGACGGCGTCACCGACGCCATGAAGTCGACGCTCGACTCGCTGCTGATCGTGTTCATCCTGGTCGAGCTGCTGAGCGCGGTGCGGACCACGTTGATCGAGCGCCGGCTGGTCGCCGAGCCCTTCCTGCTGGTGGGCATCATCGCCTCCATCAAGGAGGTCGTGGTGGTCGCCGCCTTCGCGCAGGAGGGCCGCGACGTGGGCGAGTCCATGATGGAGGTGGGCGTCCTGGGAGCGGTGGTGGTCGGCCTGGCCCTGGCCACCTTCGTCCTGCGGCGCAAGGAGCGCGAGCCCGAGGAGTGAGGCGGCCGGCGCCGGCGCTCAGGGCCGCACGGCCAGTCCGGCGGCGCCGCCCGGCAGCCGGCCGGCGGCGGACCCCGCGAATCCGGCGTCGCCGAAGGTGAACACCGCCCCGTCGTCGCCCAGCAGGTAGTAGCCCCGGCCGGTGGCGCTGGGGCGGGCGTCCACCACCCGGGCCCGGATGCGCCGCTCGGGCAGGCCGCCGGCCCGGCGGGCGACGCCGAAGGCGGTGACCGTGCCGTCGGCCGCCACCAGCCAGTAGCCCCGCCCGCCCTCGGCCCGGGCGATGGCGACGACGGGCGGGCCGGGGCGGCCGGCCGCCGGCCCCAGCGGGCGGGCGTCGCCGTACGCCTCCACCCGGCCGTCGGCGGTGGCGACCCAGTACCCCCGCCCCGACGGCGTGCCCGCCATGCCCACCACCGGGCCGGCGGCCGGCCCGCCCAGCGCCGGGGCGTCGCCGAAGCCCCGGACCCGGCCGCCCTCCTCGGCCACCCAGTAACCCAGCCCCGACGGAGTCGCCTCGATGGCGGCCGACGTGCCGGGCCGGTCGACCAACCCGAGCAGCTCGGGCGACCCCAGGGGCAGGGCGTCGCCGAAGGGCAGGACCCGCCCGCCGTCGGTGAGCACCCAGTAGCCGTTTCCCGACGGGGTGGAGGCGACGCCGGCGGCGGGGCCCGCCAGCGGGGCCAGGGCCGAGCCCAGCGGCGCGGCGGCCTGGCCGAAGCCGACCACCTGGCCGTCGCGGCCCGCCACCCAGTAGCCGGGGGGCGACGCGCCGCGGGCGGCGGCCACGGCGGCGGCGGCCGCCCGGCGCAGGGCGGGGAGGCCGGCCTGGAGGTGGTCGCCCGGGCAGTCGGTCCTGCCCACGTCGCGGTGGCCGGCGACGGTGGGCCCGGGACGGCCGCCGGCCCACTCGGTGGTGCCGGCCGGGTCGATGCCGTGGCGGTCGGCCCGCCAGGCCAGCACCCCCACCAGGGCGTCGAGGGCGGCCGGGGGCGGCCCCCGGCCGCTGAAGGTCCCCATCACGGCCACCCCGACCGAGCCCTCGTTCTGGCCCTCGGCGTGGGCGCCGATCACGCCCTCGCCGTAGGGCGACTCCCCGGGGTCGGGCCCGCCGGCGCGGCGCCCCTCGTACACCCGCCCGGCGGCGTCGACCACGAAGTTGTACCCCAGGTCGTCCCAGCCGTTGCCGAGCACGTGGTAGGCGTACATGGCCCGCATGGTCGAGGCCGGGTCGGGGTCGTCGTTGGGCGTGACCGTGTGGTGGACGACGATCCGCGACACCGGGGCGTGGCCGGGCGCCGAGCGCCGGATCGACTCGTCGGCGCCCCACTGCGAGCGGCGCACGACGGGCGGCCCCTCCACGGCGGCGCCCGCCGCCGGCGGCCCGGCCCGGACCAGCCGCCTCGGCCCGCCGTCGGCGGCGATGGCCACGACGTGGAGCTGGCGGGCGTCGCCCCGGGCCCGCGCCTGCACGAGCCGGGCGCCGCCCGCCCGCACCAGCCCCGAGCGCACCAGGCGGCGGGCGTCGTCGCCCAGGTCGTGGGCCACCTCCACCGCCTCCCAGGGGCCCCAGCCGCCGGGGACGAGGGCGGTGCGCAGCTCGACCACCGCGTCGTCCCCGCCCGTCCAGCGCACGGCGAGGTGGGAGGCGCCGAACGGCGCGGTGACCGTGCGGCCCAGCGGCGGGGCCAGCCGGGCGAAGGGCACGCCCACCGCCCGCACGGCGGGCACCGCCAGCTCGGCCAGGCGGGGCGCCGGCGCGCCCCAGGCCATGCGCACGGGCACCGCCACGGCGGCCACCGCCGCCACCAGCGCGGCGACGGCGGCCGGGAGCGGCCGGCGGGCGGGCATGGGGGGACAGCCTTGCACCGATTCGGGGGTACCGTGCGCGCGTGGGGCTGTCGCACGACCGGCTCGACGCCCTGCTGGAGCGGGCAGGGCGGGAGGTGGACGAGGGGGTGCTGCCGGCGTGCCAGGTGGCGGTGGGCGTGGCCGGCGAGGTCGTCGCCTTCGAGGCGTACGGGGAGGCCACCACCGACACCCGCTTCGCGGTGTTCTCGTGCACCAAGCCCCTGGTGGCGGCGGCCGCCTGGGTGCTGATCGGCGAGGGCCGCCTGGACCCGTCGGACAAGGTCGCCGACCTCGTCCCCGAGTTCGGCGCCAACGGCAAGGACGCCGTCACCGTCGAGCACCTCCTCCTCCACACCGGCGGGTTCCCCCGGCACACGCTCATGCCGCCGCAGTGGGACACCCGCCGGGGGCGGCTCGAGGCGTTCGCCCAGTGGACGCTCCAGTGGGAGCCGGGGACCGCCTTCGAGTACCACCCCACGTCGGCCCACTGGGTCCTGGCCGAGGTGATCGAGCGGCTGGCCGGGCGCGACTTCCGCGACGCGGTGGAGGACCTGGTGACGCGCCCGGCCGGGCTCCCCCGGCGGGTCCTCGGCCTGGCCCCCGCCGACCAGGAGGGCATCGCCGAGGTGGAGGTGCGGGGCGAGCCGGCCTCGGCCGAGGAGCTGGAGCAGGCCCTCGGCGTGCGCAGCCTGCCGTCGAGCGAGGTGACCGACGCCGCCCTGATCGGCTTCAACCGGCCCGACGTGCGGGCGGCCGGCGTGCCGGGGGCGGGGGCGGTGATGACGGCCGCCGACCTGGCGCTGTTCTACCAGCGGCTCCTCCACGACCCCGACGGCATCTGGCGGCCGGACGTGCTGGCCGACGCCACGGGGAACGTGCGCAACGCCCTGGGCGACCCGGTGTTCGCCCTGCCGGCGAACCGCACGCTCGGGCTGGTCGTGGCCGGCGGCGACGGGCTCGCGTTCCTGCGGGGCTTCGGGTCGTCGGTGTCGCCCCGGGCCTTCGGGCACAACGGGGCGGGCGGCCAGATCGCCTGGGCCGACCCCGCCACCGGCGTCTCCTTCGCCTACCTCACCAACGGCCTCGACGCCAACGTCATCCGCCAGTTCCGGCGGGGCCTGTCGCTGTCCACCCGGGCGGGCGCCCTGGCCGGCGCCCCCTGAGGGCGGGGCGTCAGGCGAGAACCAGGCAGCGGGCCCCGGCCAGCGGGCGGCCCACCGGGAGCCAGGCCCCGCCCTCGTCGGTGGACGCGTACACCTGGCCGGCGGCGGTGGCGAGCGCCGCCGTGCCGTCCGGGCCGCCCACCAGGCGGAAGGTGTCCACGTTGCCGCCCAGGTCGTCGGGTAGGCCGTCCCGGCACCGCTCCAGGGCCCCTCCGGCCAGCGGGCGGCGGTAGAGGGCCGCCCGGCCGCCGTCGGGACCGGTGGAGACGGCCAGCAGCACGGTGTCGCCCGCCACCGCCACCGAGCGGGCGTAGGTCGCGTGCAGACCGTCGTCGTGCAGCGTCCAGGAGGCGCCGTCGTCGTCGCTGGTGGCCAGCCCCTCGGCGCAGGCGGCCACCGCCCGGCCCCCGTCGAGGGCGAGCACCTGGTGGACGTCGGCGTCGATGTCGATGGTCGGCGCCCACGAGGCCCCGCCGTCGGTCGAGCGCAGGATGCCTCCCACGTGGACGTTCACCAGCACCGTGCCGTCCGGGCCGGTGGAGATGGTCCGTACGTCGGGCGGGCCGCCCCACGGGGTGTACCACTGGGGCCGCCCCTCGGCGTGGTCGAACGCCTCCACCCGCTCCCAGCCACCGCCGGCCCGCAGGAGGTGGGCCCCCTCCGTGCCCACCAGGGCCGCCCCGGCGGGGTCGTCGGGCGCGGGGGCCACGCACGTCAGGAGCGCCTCGCCGGCCGGCGCCGGCGACCCGGCGCCGGCACCCCGCCACGCCACCACTCGCCGGTCGAGCACCGCCCACCCGCCCTCGACGGCCCACACGTCGCGGCCGGCCAGCTCGACCACCGCGCCGGCCTCCACGTCCACCAGGCCCCCGGGGGTGCCGGCGAGAACGGGCACCGCTCCAGGGTAGTTCCCGGGCCACGAGCCGTGGCGCGTTCGCAGCGGCACGGCCTCGCCCGGGGGGCGAGCCGGCGGCCCCCGGGGCGGGAGGGGGCCGCCGGCGCGGGGCGGGGGACGTGGCGCTCAGGGGGCGCCGGGCGGGCGGCGCCGGGCGGGCGGGGCGGCGCCGACCATGCGCAGGGTGAGCGATATCCGCTCGCCGTCGAGGGGCGGCCCCACGGCGCGGCGCCGCCGCCCGTCGGGCGCCCCCCCGAAGCCGGGGGCGCGCAGCACGAGCAGGTCGCCGGGGCGGACCACCAGGTCGGCCGCCGGGCCGGACCCGTCGGCGACGACGCGGAACTCCGCCGACCCGGCCAGGGAGAACACGAACACCAGCATCCGGTAGAACTTGCCGTCCAGGTGGGGCCCGAGGCCGACCCGCCGGCCCGTGTAGCGCATGTACCGCGCCTCGGTGGGCCGGAAGGCCGACGCCCCCGACGCCGCCGGCCAGCCGGCCAACCCGCGGACCACGGCGCGGCACAGCGCGTTCACCGACGGGTGGTGGGCGTCGCCGGGCCGCAGGGTGAGCTGGTCGGCGCACTGGTCGACGCCGTTGACCCGCTCGGG
>JBKHXC010000415.1:0-2071 GCA_046566225.1 Acidimicrobiia bacterium | reverse complement strand
TGGCCCCGGGCGGCACCGCCGTCCCAGCGCAGGTCGGCGTCGGCCGGCGGGGTGACGTCCCGCCGGACGTAGGCCAGCGCCAGCGCCGGCGCCCCGTCCCCCCCGGCGGCCACCGAGGTGAGGGCCCCCACCTCCCTGCCGTCGACGACCAGCGAGGCGCCGGTCGGGGGGACGGCCCCCCCGGCCGCCTCGATCACCACGCCCCGCAGGTGGCGGGGGACGTTGCCGCCGCGCGAGTCGATGCGGGCCACCAGCTCCTGGCCCGTGTAGCAGCCCTTGGTGAAGCTGACCGCCCGGCCCACGATCCCGGCCTCGGCGGGGATGGTCCGCTCGGTCAGCTCCGAGCCCATGGCCGGGATGCCGGCCGCCACCCGGAGCCGGTCCCACGCCGCCAGCCCGCAGGAGCGCACGCCGGGCGGGGGGACGGGGGCTTCGCCCAGCACGTCCACGCCGGGGAAGCCGGGCCAGTCGGCGTCCACCGCGATGCCGCCCGAGGCGTCGCCCGCCCACGTGTGCACCTCGGGGCCGCGCAGGGCGAGGCAGCGCCAGGCCAGGGGCTCGACGTCGGCCTTGACGCGGATCTTGAACCGCCGGAGGCGGGCGATCACCGCCTCGCCGTAGCCGGCGTCCACGTCGAGGACCACCTCGTCGGCCGCCGTGCGGGTCACCCGGACGAAGGCGTCGACCTTGCCCTGGGGCTGGAGGAGGAGCGAGTCGGCGGCCGCCCCGACGGCCAGGGCGGCCACGTCCTGGCTGAGCTGGCCCTGGAGCCAGGACACGGCGTCGGGGCCCGACACCCGCACGAAGTCCCGGGGCAGCTCCACCGCGCCGGCCCCGGTGCGGAGGCACGCGAACTCTTCCTCGACGCCCACGCCGCCCATTGTGGCCCACTCCCCCGCCACACGAGCGCGCCCCGGCGAGGGACAATCGAGCCATGACCTCCGACGCGCCGCTGACCGGCAAGCTCCTGGTGGCCACGCCCGTGCTGGGCGACCCGAACTTCGACCGCACGGTGGTGCTGGTCCTGGAGCACGCCGAGGAGGGCGCCATCGGCCTGGTCCTCAACCGCCCGAGCGAGACCGAGGTGGGCGAGCCCCTGCCCGAGTGGGGCGAGCTCACCGCCTCGCCGTCGGTGATCTTCGTGGGCGGCCCCGTCGAGCAGAAGGCGGTCATCGGCCTGGCCCGCCGGGGCGCGCCGGTGGCCGACGACCGCTGGCGACCGGTGGTGGGTGGAGTGGGCATCGTGGACCTGGGGCGGGGCCCCGACGAGCTGCCGGCCGCCGTGGAGGACCTGCGCCTGTTCGCCGGCTACGCCGGCTGGGGCGCCCGCCAGCTGGAGGCCGAGATCGCGTCGGGGGCATGGTGGGTGGTCGACGCCTCGCCCGACGACGCCTGCAGCCGCCATCCCGAGCGCCTGTGGACCGCCGTGCTGCGCCGCCAGCGCTCCCGGCTCGCCATGTACGCCGACTTCCCGGTGGACCCCTCGGTCAACTGACGCCGGGTCGGGACGGGGCGGCGGCCCGGCGGGCGGCGGTCATGCGGCGGGCGGCGGGCACGGCGGCCAAGAGGGCGGCCGCCTTGTTGCGGCACTCCAGGTCCTCCAGGGCGGGGTCGCTGTCGGCCACGATGCCCGCCCCCGCCTGCACCGCCGCCCGGCCGTCGGGGCCGACCAGCATGGTGCGGATGGCGATGGCCGTGTCGAGGTTGCCGGAGAAGTCGAAGTAGCCCACCACCCCGGCGTAGGGGCCCCGCTTGGTGGCCTCCAGCTCGTCGATGATCTCCATGGCCCGGACCTTGGGCGCCCCCGACACCGTGCCCGCCGGGAAGGTGGCCCGCAGCACGTCCACCGGTCCGGCCCCCTCCACCACCGTGGCCGACACCTGCGAGGTGAGGTGCATGACGTGGCTGTACCGCTCCAGGGTCAGCAGCTCGTCGACCGCCTCAGTGCCGAAGCGGGCCACCCGGCCCACGTCGTTGCGGGCCAGGTCGACCAGCATCACGTGCTCGGCCAGCTCCTTGGGGTGCTCGCGCAGCTCGGCGGCCAGGCGCCGGTCCTCCTCGTCGCTGCGGC
>JBKHXC010000414.1:0-2211 GCA_046566225.1 Acidimicrobiia bacterium | reverse complement strand
CGCCGTGAGGCCGGCCAGGCCGGCGCCGACCACCACGACGTCGGCATCCACCCCGGCCGCCGCACCGGTGCCCGCCGGCCCCACCCCCGGGATCGCTAGCGGGCGGCGGTGTTGCGCAGGTAGTTGTAGATCGTGTCGGTCATGTTCTTGACGCCGTGCTTGCTGGCAGCGTGCTTCATGACCTTCTGCTTCAGCTCCTCCTCGCTGTTGGCCCGGATCTTCCAGTTGCAGCCCGCGGCGCCGGCCGTCTTGCAGCTGTGCTCGTACATGTCGTGCGTTCCTCCTGGTGTGCGCCCGCTGGGGATCGCGCGGACCGGGGGAGCCCCCGCCGCGCTCGGCGTCTGTGTCACCTGCAAATATCGCGCAATCGCGGCTACCTGCGCGCGGCCAGGTGTCGTCAGGAGGGGGACGTGAGGTGGGCCGGGGAGGATTCGAACCTCCGTAGGCTGTGCCGGCAGATTTACAGTCTGCTCCCTTTGGCCGCTCGGGCACCGACCCCTGTGGGGGGACGAGGATAGCGTTCCGGGGTGCCCACCTTCGATGTCGTGTCCGAGGTCGACATGCAGGAGGTCAGGAACGCCGTCGACCAGGCCAGCCGGGAGATCGCCACCCGCTTCGACTTCAAGGACACCGGCTCCAGCGTCGAGCTGTCCGGCCACGAGCTGCGCCTGGCCTCGGCGACCGAGGACCGCCTCCGCGCCGTGCTCCAGGTGGTGGAGGAGAAGCTGGTGAAGCGCCAGGTCCCCCTGAAGGCCCTCGACCGGGGCAAGGTCGAGGAGGCGGCCAAGGGCACCGTGCGCCAGACCGTCACCCTCAACGCCGGCATCTCCGCCGACCACGCCCGGAGGATCAACCGGTTCGTCAAGGACCGCGGGATCAAGGGGGTCTCGTCGCAGGCCCAGGGCGACCAGGTGCGCGTCTCGGGGAAGAAGCGCGACGACCTCCAGGCGGTGATCGCCGCCCTCAAGGCCGAGGACTTCGGCATCCCGCTCCAGTTCACCAACTTCCGGGACTAGCGCGTCGACCTCATTCGTTCGCTTCGCTCACTCCATTCGGTCACGTTGGGTCGTGCTGCGGCGGGCGAGCGGAGCTCGCGCCGCGGCGGGGGCGGCCCCGGACCTTGCCGCTGCGAAGCGAAGGCGCGTGGCCAGGGCACCGGCGCTCGGCGGGGAGGCGCCGGCCGGCGGTCGGGCCCGGTCAGCCGGCGGCGGCGGCCGGGCCCCGGCGCAGCCCGGGCGGCGTCAGGGGGCCGAGGATGGCCTCCGCCCGGGCCAGCGCCGCCGCCTGCTCGTCGAGGCGCCGGCGGTGGCGGTCCGCCGCCGCCGCCCAGTCGAACCCCGAGGCGGCGTCGAGGGCGGCGGCCTCGGCCAGGCGCACGGCGGCGGCCGCCGGGCTGACCGACGACGCCCACAGCAGCGCGGCGCGCGCCGGCGGGCCGGCGGGCGCCGGCGCGGCCGCCGCCGGCACCGCCGTCGTCGCCTGCCGGGCCTGCTGCACCGACGCCACCAGGGCAGGGGCGGCGGCCTCCGCCTCGGCCAGCCACTGGTCGAGCATGGCCTTGGGGTCCACCGGGGGCAGGACCGAGCCCACCGGCACCGGGCGCACGACGCGGGTGACCGTGCGGTTCCTGCCCGTCCCCGAGGCGACGGCGCGGGTGGGCGCCGGGTGGTACTCGAAGTGCACGTGGGGGCTGCCGCCCTCGGCGTTGCCCGAGTCGCCCACGAAGCCCACGACCTCGCCCGTCCGCACCTGCTGGCCGGGCTTCTGCCCGGGCACGAAGGCGCTGAGGTGGGCCATGTAGTGGTAGGTGCCGTTGGGCTCGTACACGTAGGCCGCCAGCCCCCCCGACCCGCCCTGGGAGAGCCGCAGCACCCCGTCGGCGGGGGCCCGCACCGGCGTGCCCGCCGCCGCGAAGATGTCGGTCCCCTCGTGCAGGTGGAAGGTGGGCGTGAAGCGGGGGAACAGCCAGTCGTGGGAGAAGGTGGCGTGGCCTCCGACCGGGAACCGGCCGAACCCGGCGGCGATCACCTCCGCCTCGCTCAGGCCCAGCCGGCGGAGCGGCTCGAGGGCCTCCATGAGCCGGCGGGTGCTGTTCGAGCCGGAGCGGCGCACGGCGGCCATGGCCGCCCTCGCCTCGGGCGGCACCTCGCCGGGAGCGGGCGGCGGCCCGGGTGCGGCGCCGGGCGGCGAGGGCGGCGGGGGCTGGCCGGC
>JBKHXC010000413.1:0-3646 GCA_046566225.1 Acidimicrobiia bacterium | reverse complement strand
GCCCCGCTTCCGTCTCCTTGGCGCCACCAGCGCCGGCGGTCCTACCCGAAGAAGAACTCCATGAGCGTCTCGCAGTCCTCCCAGGGCGTCCTCCCGGGGAACACGGGAACCACGGCGTTGCCGGCCTCCCACAGGGCCTCGCCGGCACGCCCGGTGTGGAGGTTGGCGTGGTGCGCCTGGAGGGGGACCGCTTGGCCGTTCGCCAACGGCCTGCACTTCTTGATGCTGACGGGCCACTCGCCGGTCTCGTCGAGCTCGATCCCGGTCAGGAGGAGGTGCGAATGGGGTGGCACGTCCTGCGACGCCACCGGACTCACGAACCCCGCACCCGCAATGGCCGCCAACGCGGCGAACGCCAATGCTCGCTTCATCGTCGCCAACTTGTCCCCCCCAGAGAACGGACACGCATCACGCGCCGTGGCGAGAGTGTAACCACGAGGCGGCGAGCAGCGCAATGGCTGGAACGCCCGACCACCCGGCGTCGCATGCCCGGTTCAGCCGTGGCCGGCGGCGTCAAAAGGCTCCAGCACATGCGCAGAGGCGGTACGAGAAGCGGCCGGCTCTCAGGTGCCGGCTCGTTGCGCTACAAGTCCTTGGCAAGGATCTCGGCTGCCGCCCTCATCTGCTTGGCGAGATGCTTGCGGGCTTCGGCTTTCCCCGACTGACGCATCTCCTCCTTCGCCTCCCGGACGGCGGCACGCAGATCTCGGATCGCCTCGTGGGCCTGCGACGTGACGGCCTTCAGCGCCTCTCGCTCGGCCGCCAACTGGGCCAGCAGGTCCGCCATCTCCGTCCGTGACACCTCGGCCCGGGCGAGGACCTCCTCCAGGGATTCCACCATCCTCCGAGGCTAGGCCGGGGTGCTTCGCGGCGACAGGGCCCGCTGTGCTGGAGGGGGCTTCGCGGCGATCGTGGCGTGCACCGCTCACCGCCGGCGGCCCAGGGCGTCCAGGGCGACGTCGGGGCGGTTGGTGATCACCGCGTCGGCGCCGCAGTCGGCGAGGTGGCGGATGCGGGCGGGATCGTCCACCGTCCAGGCGTGGAGGGCCAGGCCCCGCCCGTGGGTGGCCGCGACCAGCTCCGTGGTGACCGCCTCGTGGCGGGGCTGGAGGGCGGCGTGGCCCCGGGCGGCGGCCAGGGCCAGGGCGTCGGCCTGGTCGTAGGCGGCCAGGGTCAACCAGGCGGTGCGGACCGACGGCTCCGCCTCCCGGGCGGCGTCGATGGCCGTCATGGAGAACGACGACACGAACGCCGAGCCCGCCATCCCCATGCGGGCGACGAGGGCCGCCGTCTGGCGGGCGGTGGCCTCCTCGGGATCGAAGCCGGGCTCGGTGACGAGGTTCTTGACCTCGGCGTCGACGACCAGACCCCGGCACTCCTCCAGCGCCGCCTCCAGGGTGGGCAGCCACGCCGGCAGCTGCGAGGCGCTCAGGGCGGCCAGGAGCGCCCCGTCGTCGAGGGTGGGGTCGTGGTGGACGACGAGGGCGCCGTCGGCGGTGCGCCGGACGTCCAGCTCCACCCCGTCGGCACCCACCTCGCGTGCGGCGGCGAACGCGGGCAGTGTGTTCTCGCGCTGCGTCGTCGCCATCCCACGGTGGGCGAGGACCAGCATCACCTTTTCCCCGCCGCGGCCCTTGCGACGGCCGGCGCCAACCGGTAGTCTCCCTTCACCGAGAGTTCGCAGGCCGGACGCATCTGCGGTACCTTGTGAAGAATTTCACGAACACGACGGCACAGAGCCGTCCGAGGAGGAACCCAACCGTGGCGCTCACGTGGAGTCGCTCGATCGACTGGGACACCGACGACTGGCGCGACGTGTCGGCCTGTCGGGACACGAGCCCGACCCTGTTCTTCCCGGTCGGCACGACGGGCCCGGCCATCGAGCAGATCGAGGCCGCCAAGGCCGTCTGCCGCAGCTGCCCGGTCCAGGCGCCGTGCCTGGAGTTCGCCCTGGCCACCAACCAGGAATCCGGCGTGTGGGGCGGCACCTCCGAGGAGGAGCGGCGCAAGCTGCGCAAGGTGTGGCTGACCCGCCAGCGCCAGGCCGCCTCCTGAGCCGGCGCCGCTCACTTCGGCCGGCCCCGCTCGACCGGTAGGCGCAGCTCCACCACCGTCCCGCCGTCGCTCCGCATGCGGATCGACCCGCCGAGCTGCCCGATCACCAGGTTGCGCACGATGGAAAGGCCCAGCGTGGCCGTCCGCTCCACCGAGAACCCTGGCGGCAGCCCCTGGCCGTTGTCGCACACCTCCACCACCAGGTCGGGCCCGGCGTGGTTGAGGCGCACCTCCACCCGCCGGGTGCGGCCCTCGCCGAACTGGTCGGGGGGGAAGGCGTGCTCGGCGGCGTTCTGGAGCAGCTCGTTGATCACCACGGCCAGGGGCGTGGCCAGCTCGGCGGGCAGCTGGCCGGGCTCGCCGGTGGCCGAGAAGGAGATGGGCCCGCCCGGCGACACGGCGACCTCCTTGGCCATGCGCAGCAGGGGGTCGAGGATCTCGTTGAACGGCACCTGCTGGCTGGGGTCGCGGGAGAGGATCTCGTGGACCAGGGCGATGGAGCGGATGCGCCGCTCGGCCTCGGCCAGCGCCTCCCTGCCCTCCCCCTCCGGCAGCCGGCGGGCCTGGAGCCGCAGCAGCGAGGAGATGGTCTGGAGGTTGTTCTTCACCCGGTGGTGGACCTCGCGGATGGTGGCGTCCTTGGAGACCAGCAGCCGGTCCCGCCGGCGCAGGTCGGTCACGTCCCGCAGCAGGACGAGGCCGCCCGACACCTCGCCGTTCTCCAGCAGGGGGATGCAGCGCAGCAGGACGATGACGTCGGGATGGCGGCCGATCTCCTCGGTGACCGGCACGGCCCGGAAGAACGCCTGCTGGATGGCCGTCTCCTCCACGCCCAGCTCGTCGAGGCGCAGCCCCTCGGCGTTGGAGTAGATCCCCATGCGGTGCAGGGCGTTCACCGCGTTGGGCGAGGCGTACTCCACCCGCCCGGTCGAGTCCAGGGTCAGCACGCCGTCGCCCACCCGGGGCGCCTCGGTGGTGGGCGCGTCCTCCTGGACGAAGGGGAACCGGCCCTTGACGATCATGCGGGCCAGGCGGTCGAACGTCTCGGCGTAGACCCGCTCCAGCTCGCCCGGCCGCCGCCCGCCCACGGCGAGCGGCGCCTCCCGGGTGAGCACGGCGACCAGCTCGCCGTCCCAGCGGACCGGGATGCACTGGACCCGCGCCCGCTCGCCCCGGTCGACGCCCGCCTCCCCCTCCACGATCTCCCCCAGCCGCCACGCCCGGGCGACGAGCGGGCGCTCGGGCTCCGGGACGACGCGGCCCACCAGGTCGTCGTGGTACAGCGTCTGGCCCGTGGTGGGCCGCATCTGGCCGTGCACCACGAACCGGCTCGGGTCGCCGGGGGCGGCGGGCACGTAGAGCACCAGGTCGGCCCGTGACAGGTCGGCGAGGATCCCCCACGTCGCCATCAGGCGCTGGAGGTGGGCCTGGCCGTCGGCCGCCGGGGACGGCGACGGGCCCGCCCTGGCCGCCGCCCCCGACCGCCCGCCACCGGGCGCCGGTGCGGGGGCGGTCACCGGCCGCGCCCGTCCCGCCGGCGGCGGCTCACAGGACCCACCGGTCCCTGGCGGGGCGACCATCGAACGACGAG
>JBKHXC010000412.1:0-2260 GCA_046566225.1 Acidimicrobiia bacterium | reverse complement strand
GTCGTGGCCGTCGTTCGCGCCCGGTACCTGGGCGAGCCTGCAGGGCGACGTGCGGGCGGCCGCCGCCGGCCGGGTGCCTCCCCTCGTCGTCGCCGCCGACCGGGACGCCGGTGCCGTCGCCGCCACGACCGCCAACGCCGAGCGCGCCGGTGTGGCCGTCGACGTGCGCCACCAGCCCCTGTCGGCCCTCGAGCCGCCGCCCGGCCCGCCCGGCTGGGTGGTGACGAACCCGCCCTGGGGCGGCCGCACCGGTGCGGGCGCGGACCTGCGCGACCTCTACGCCGCCCTCGGCCGGCTCGTGCGGGAGCGCCTCCCCGGATGGGGTGCCGCCCTCCTCGTCGCCGACCCGCGGCTGGCGGCGGCCACGGGGCTCCCGCTGCAGCACCGGTGGTCGACCCTGGCCGGCGGCACCCGCGTCCACCTGCTCACCACGGTGGACGGTGCCGGTCCGGGCGACGACGACCCGGCGGCGTAGGCCGCACCCGAACCCGACGACGGGGGTTGGGTCTGTGCCAGCACCCGCACCGGCGGCCGGCGCCCTGAGTGGGCAGGCTCGCAGGAGCGTCGTACGCTGCCGCCCTGGTGCGCACTCGTCCCCGGGGGCTCGGGCCGGCGTTCACCGTCCTCGTCGGGCTGGTGATCGCCGTCGTCCCGCTGGTCGGCCCGGCTGGCGCCGCGCCCGGAGGTCCGGCCCCGCCCGGCGGTTGGGTCGCCGGCCGGGTGCGGTTCGAGCCGCTGGACCCGGCGGCCACGGGCCTGACCGCCGACGGCGGCCCCGGCCACCGCGGTGCGCTGGAGGTGGGCCCCGGCGGCTCCCTCATCGTCGACCTGCCCGTGGAGGACTACGTGCGGGGCATCCAGGAGGTGCCCCTGACGTGGCCGGCCGCCGCCCTCCAGGCCCAGGCGGTGGCGGCCCGCACCTTCGCCCTCCACACCGCCCAACAGGCCCGGGCCCGCAAGGGGCGCTCGCCCACCGAGGCCGACATCTGCGCCACCGAGTCGTGCCAGGTGTACACGGGGCTCACCGCCGAGCAGCGGCCGAACGGGCCGGCCTGGGCCGAGGCGACGGCGGCCACCGCCGGGAAGGTGCTGCTGTACAAGGGCGCCCCGATCCTGGCCAAGTACTCGTCGTCGAACGGGGGCCGCAGCATCTCCGGCGGGCGCCCCTACCTCCCGGCCGTCAACGACCCGGACGACAAGCACTCGCCGCTGCACCGATGGACGTCGCCTCTGGGCCTCGGTCCGCTCACGTCGGCGCTCGCCCTCCCCGGGCGGGCCACCGGCGCCACCCGCCAGGGCGGCACCGTCATCGTCACCTGGGAGCGGTCGGGCCAGGCGCCTCCCGCCACGCCGGCCCCGACCGCAGCACCCGCCCAGGCCGCCGCACCGCCCCCGGCGCCCGGGCCGGCCGTCGAGCGGGGCGAGACCCGCCTCGCCGTCGCCGACTTCCGGGCCCGGGTCAACGCCGGCGTCCCGCGGGGCTCCCTCCCGAGGACCCTGCCCAGCGACCAGTTCTCCCTCGAGCCCGGGGCCGGGGTGGTGGTCGCCCACGGGCGGGGGTTCGGCCACTTCATCGGGATGGGCCAGTGGGGCGCCTACGGCAAGGCGCTCCGGGGCCTCTCGGCCGACTCTATCCTGGCCAGCTACTATGGCGGCCTCCGGTCCCAGCCGGCACCGGCGGGCACCCCGCCCACCCTTCGCGTCGCCGTCGGGGACGTGCCCAATCCCACCGTCCGGGCCGTCCCGACGGCGGGCACCGCCCCCGCCCCCGGCGCCTTCCGGGTGGTGGCGGACGGCGGCGTCCTCGCCACCGTCGCCACCGGGGAGTGGCGGGTGCTGTCCGGCCCACGCGCCGGCACCGTCAGGATCGTTCCCCCGGCGGGCCAGGGCGGGGCGCTGGCGCTCGATCAGGTGGCGGCCGGGCGCACCGCCCCCGACCCCACCGCCCCCGTCGCCGTCGCCTTCCGGCTGAGCCAGCCCGCGGTGGTGGCCGTGGCCGGCGGGCCGGCGCAGCCCCGGGCCGCCGGCGACCACCGGCTCGAGGTCCCGGGCAGCGCCGACGCCCAGACCGTCACCGTTGCCGCCGACGCCGGCGGGGGCCGCACCGCCACCGCCTCGGTCGAGGTGGCGGCCGTCGCCCCTCCGGTCGAGGGGGCGCCGCCGACGCTGGCCGCAGCCGAGCCCGTGGCGGCGCCGCTCACCTCCACCGAGGACCCCCTGGCCTTCGGCCCGATCACGCCTGCCGCCACGCAGGCCCAGG
>JBKHXC010000411.1:0-9515 GCA_046566225.1 Acidimicrobiia bacterium | reverse complement strand
CACTTTGACCGCTCGTAGGCGGTGGCGAAGCCGGCGTCGTCGCCGTAGGGCCGCTCGGCGACCACGCCGGCCCGCAGCCCGGTGGCGTAGATCGTGCTCAGGTGGACGAACGACTCCAGGGCGGGGCACGCCCGGGCCAGCTCCACCGCCCGCCGGGTCCCCTCCACGTTGACCCGCTGCGCCAGCCCGGGGTCCACGTTGAACCGGGTGACGGCCGCGGCGTGGACGACGGCCGTGATGCGCCGCCGCCAGCCGCCGTCGACGGCGGCGAACGGGTCGTCGTCGTCCAGGTCGGCGGGCAGGACCGGCACCCCCAGCTCCCGCCGGGCCCGCTCCACCGAACCCCACCGGGCGGTGCCCACCACGGCGGCGCCGCCGGCCGCCAGGCGGCGGGCGACCAGCCCACCCAGGTAGCCGCCGGCGCCGGTGACCAGCACGACCGGGGGGGTCACGGGCCGACCTCGGGCCAGGCCGGGGGCTCGGGGCCGAACCGGCGCACGAGGGCGGCCAGCCAGCGCTCGACGCCGAAGGCCACGCAGGCGGTGTGGGCGGGCCGGCCGTCCCGCTCGATGGCGAAGGCCCGGCCGAAGTGGTCGTGGTGCAGGTTGCGCGAGGCGAGGGCCAGGCGGCCGTCGAAGACCAGCTCGTGCTTGGTGGGGTCGACCCGCTGCATCAGGTACTGCGGGTTGCGCGACGGCCTGAAGAACGGGTCGGTGGCCGGCTCCCACTCCAGGTCGAGGCCCAGCGGGGCGGCCAGCTCGTCGACCAGGGCCGCCGCCTCGTCGAGGAAGGCGGCCGCCTCGGCGGCCGTGCCCATGCACACCACCTCGCGCATGGTGAAGCTCCACTGGCGCTCCAGGGGCTCGTAGTGGTCCTCGCGGCGGAAGCAGGTCGCCCGGGTGGTGAACCACCTCGGCCCGTCGAGCACCCGGCCCCGGTGGTGGGCGTAGAGGTGGTAGCAGGCGGCGGGGGTCAGCACGTCGCGCACCGGCGCCAGCTCGGCCAGCTGCACCCGGCCGTCGCCCGTCACCGGCTCGCCGGCCGTGAAGGCCGCCAGGTTGGCCTCGTCGGCGTGCAGGGACACCGGGAAGGTCGCCAGCTGGGGGAAGGACCGGAACCAGTCGATGCGCTCCAGCTCGGCGGCGGCGATGAAGGTGGGGAAGCGCAGCTCCTCGGCGCCCCAGCGGCCGCCCAGTCCGGCGAAGCGCCGGTCGAGGCGCTCGGCCAGCGCCAGCAGCGGGCCCGACAGGGTGGCCTGGCCGTTGGCCGCCCACGCCAGCCCGGGCGCGGCGATGGGCGGGCGGCCGCTCACGACAGGAAGGTGGCGTAGATGGCGTCCACGTCACGGAAGGCGCCGGGGCGCAGCGACGCCGGGTCCAGCGGCGACTGCCGGAGCTCCTCGACGAACAGCACCAGGTCGGTCACCTGGAGGGAGGTGAGGTGGCCGGAGGCGATGAGGGGCGTGTCGTCGGAGAAGCCGTCGCCCACCGGGACCGGCGAGTGGGCCCGCACCCACGCCCGCAGGGCCTGGCGCAGCTCGGCCTCCGTGCGGGCGGTCACGGCTCCAGGACCCCGGCGTCGGTGAGGACTCGCAGGCAGGTGCGGCCGAGCTCCTGCCGGTGGGCCACGGTGGCCGGGTGCTCCCACGCCTGGCGGGCCACCGCCCACGGGTCGGCGAAGCCGGCGTCGCGGTACACCTCGGGGTTGTAGTACTCCCGCCACGTCGCCTCGACGAAGGCGGCCAGGTGGGCGCGCACGCCGGCGACCGTCCCGGCCGCCCACCCCGGCGAGTGGCGGCGCCAGAGGTGCTCCACGACGCGGCGGCCGAAGACCAGGTGGCGGGCCTCCTCGGCGTGGTGGTTGGCGTTGATCCGGCGGGCGATCGGGGCCAGTCGGTCGTCGCGGCCCATGGCCACGTTGTAGCGGTCGACGATCTCCTCGAACACCGCCACCCTGGCGAAGAACAGCAGGTCCTCCTCGCCCTCGGCGTGGTCGCGCGGGAACGCCACCTTGCGCTCCGGGTAGACCTTGCCGGCGTAGCGCAGGCAGAAGGTGGCGAACCACACGCTGTGCTTGTTCTCCTCGTCGAGGAAGTGGTGGAGGTACCCGGCCACGTCCTCCAGGCCGGGGCGGTACAGGCGGGCGGCCAGCCCCTCCATGAGCGCCCGCTCGCCGGCGATGTTCAGGCTGTAGAAGTTGACCGCCTCCCAGAAGCTCAGCTCCCGCCGGGCCCGCTCGTCGAGCCCGTCCCACGCCGGCGTGCCGTACAGCGAGATGAGCTCCGGGCTGGTGAACCACTGGTCCCGTTCGACGGCGTCGGGCCAGGTGATCGCCTCGTAGGGGTTCTGGTAGGCCCGCCGGGAGGCGGCCGACAGCCGGGCGGCGGTGGCGGCCAGGTCGCCGGTCACGCCTTCTCCAGCAGCAGCGCCTGCCAGTTCATCCCGTAGCCGGCCATGGCCAGCAGCACCTTGTCGCCCGGGCGGGCGCGCCCGCTGGCCTCCAGGTGGGCCATGTTCACCACGTTGTCGGCGCTGATCACATGGGCCACGTCGGGCAGCGACGGGCACCACACCCGCTCGTGGTCGACCGACAGCAGCCGGGACAGTATCCGCCACGCCTTGAGGTTGGTGTTCTGGGGGACGACCCAGGCCAGCTCGCCGGCCGCCACCCCCGCCTTGGCCAGCAGCTCGGCCACCAGGCGGTGGGTGTAGGAGAAGTAGGCGCCGACCGTCTCGTCGTCGCCGGCCGAAACCAGCGCGCCGTTGGTGATGTGGTGGGCGGCGAGCAGCCGGTAGCCGGCGGGGCGGCGCGACACCAGGCAGGCCCCGGCACCGTCGGAGATGAGGCTGTAGGCCTGCTCGTAGGCGGCCCCCGGGGGGAAGCGGTCGGCGCCGACGCACAGCACCCGCTCCATGGCCGGCTCGGCGCCGAGCAGGGCCGACGCCAGGCGCACCGACCCGAGCATGCCGGTGCACGCCTGCTGGTCGAGCCCCACCACGACGGCCCCGCCCAGCCCCAGGGCGGCCTGGAGGCGGCTGGCCGGGAAGTCCATGAGGTCCTTCACGTCGCCGCTGGCGGCGAAGCGGGCCGGGTCGGCCAGGTTGGCGTTGGCCGGGATGCAGGTGGCGTAGACGATGGCGTCGGCGCCGACCTCCGCCACCCCGGTCGACCGGGCGGCCGCCTCGGCGACGTCGTAGGCCGTCTCGTCGTCGTCGCAGGCGTGGTGGAAGCGGAACCCGGCGTCGAGCAGCCCGGCCGCCCCCGTGCGGGTCCGCCCGGCGGCCACCGACTCCTCCACGCTCCACTTGCGCCGCCCCAGGGCGTAGGTGAACGAGCCCACGTAGTGACCGCCCACGCTCACCGCTCCCCCCCGCCGGCGGCCGCCGGGCGCCGCCGCAGGCGGCCCCCCCGGCTGCCGGCCGACGAGGACAGGGCGGAGGCCGGCCGGCTGCGCCGCCCGGCCGGAGCGCCGCCAACTCGGCGAGCAACCTCCGGTTGCGAGCCGACGATCACAGACGCCCCTCCTCGACCATCCTCGCCACCTCGGCCGTGCTGGGCGATCCCTTGAGCGTGCGGGGCAGGGGGGCGGTGGAGACCTTCACCACGGTGGGCCGCTTGTAGCCGCTGAGCCCCGCCGTGCGGTGGGCGACCTCCGACGCCGCCTCGTGGAGGAGGGAGGCGGGGTCGCCATGGCGAGCCAGCATCGCAGGCGAGGGGACGACCACGGCGCACACCTGCTCACCGCGCCCGGAGCGGCGGCGTGCCGCCACCCCCACGACGCACACCTCGGCGAACCGGTCGCTGCCGGCCAGCGCCCCCTCCACCTCCTCGGGCTGCACCTTCTTGCCGCTCTCGAGCACGACGAGCCGCTTGGCCCGGCCGGTCACGAACAGGAACCCGTCGCCGTCGAGGCGCCCGACGTCGCCGGTGTGGAGCCAGCCGCCGGCGTCGACGGTGGCGGCGGTCAGGGCCTCGTCGCCCCAGTAGCCGGCCATGACCCCGGGCGAGCGGACGAGGATCTCGCCGCCGGCGCCGATGCGGACCTCGGTGCCGGCCAGGGGCCGGCCCACCGATCCCGGGCGGTGGGCGGCCGGGGTGTTCATGGCCACGGTGGGCGCCGCCTCGGTCAGGCCGTAGCCGGGGTAGACGGCGATGCCGGCGGCGGCGTAGCGCTCCACCACCGCCGGGTCGAGCGGGGCCCCGCCGCAGTACACGGCCTCCAGCGCCGAGCCGGCCAGCGCCCCCTCCAGGAGGCGCAGGACCAGGGGGACGGCGACCATCTTGGTGATCCCCCGGTCGCGCACGATGGCGCCCACCTCGGCGGCCATGAGCGTACGGGCGACGTACACGGCGCCCCCCGACGCCAGCGCCGGCAGGACGCCGCAGCACAGCTCCAGCAGGTGGTGGGCGGGGAGCAGCGACAGCCACCGGTCGGCGGCGGCGGGGCGCTGGCCGGCCATCGCCTGCTCGACGCTGTACGCCACGTTGCCGAGGGTCAGGGTGACGCCCTTGGGGGCGCCGGTGGTGCCCGACGTCCACACGATCAGCGCCGGGTCGCCGGGCCGGCGCCGCCGGGCCGCCACCGGCTCGGGGCCGGTGCCGCCGACTGCGCCGGCGCCGGCCAGGGCGTCGAGGGCGGCGGCGTCGAGGACGGCGGCCGGCGCGCTGGCGGCCAGCATGGGCGCCCGCTCGGCGCCGGTGAGGCCGGGGTCGAGGGGGACGGCGACCGCCCCGGCCCGCAGGATGCCGACGAGGGCGGCCACCCACCAGCCCCCGGGCGGGGCGGCGAGGACCACCCGGTCGCCGGGGGCCACGCCGGCCGCCGCCAGGCGGGCGGCCACCGCCGCCGCCCGGCGGTCGAGCCCGGCGTAGGTGGCCTCGTCCCAGCCGTGCCTGCTCCTGGTCGCCACCGCCGGGCGGGCGGGGTCGCCGCCGAGGATCCGGTCGAGGAACGTGGTCGGGTCGGAGGCCACGCGCAGCACGACGGCCAGTGTGGACGGGGGCGGGCGCCGGCGGCAATGGGGGGCGCCCCCCATGGGCGGGTGGGGCGGGCCCCCGTACGATGCCCGGCCATGGACCAAGCCGCCGAGCGGGCCCGGCCCTCCCGCCGGACGCTGGCCGACGCCACCGAGGACCGCCTCTTCTTCGCCCAGGTGCGCGAGGACCCCCGGGTGGAGATCGACGCCCTGGCGGTGGGGCCCGGCGACACGGCGGTGGTGGTGAGCTCCGGGGGGTGCACGGCGCTGTCCCTCCTCGCCGCCGGCGCCGGCCGGGTCGTGGCCGTGGACCTCAACGCCACCCAGAACCACCTGGTCGAGCTCAAGGCGGTGGCGGTGGCCGAGCTGGGCGCCGAGGGGGCCACCGGGTTCCTGGGGGGCCGGCCCGTCCCGCCGGCCGGGCGGCTGTCGACCTACGAGGAGCTGCGCCCGGCGCTGTCGGCGTTCGCCCGCGCCTACTGGGACGGGCGCCGGTCCACGGTGGCCGACGGGGTGCTGGGCGCCGGGGTGACCGAGCGGTTCGTGAAGGCGGTCGTCCTGGTGGTGCGGACGCTCGTCCACCCGCCCTCGCGCACCAGGCGCCTGCTGGCCTGCCCCACCGTGGCGGACCAGCGGGACCTCTACCACCGCGAATGGGACAACCGGCGCTGGCGCCTCCTGTTCCGCGTCCTGCTGAACCGGGCCGTGTTCCGCCGCGCCTACGACCCCGCCTTCTTCCGCCACGTCGAGAACCCCAGCTTCGCCCGCCACTTCCACGACCTCATCGGGCACGTGCTCACCGAGGTGCCGATCACCGACAACTACTTCGTGCACCACATGCTCACCGGCGCCTACCCGCCCGGGCGCCCCGACGCCCTCCCCCCCTACCTCCAGCCGGCCGGCGCCGACGCCCTGGCCGGCGCCGCCGGCCGCCTCACCCTGGTCGACGCCTCGTACGGGTCCTACCTGGCGACGTGCCCGGACGCCAGCATCGACGCCTTCGCCCTGTCCAACATCTGCGAGTGGCTGGACCCGGCGCAGACCGACGCCCTGTTCGCCGAGGTCGTCCGCACCGCGGCGCCCGGCGCCCGCCTGGTGTTCCGGAACTTCGTGGGCTGGACCGAGGTGCCCGAGCGGTGGGCCGGGGTGGTCGTGGAGGACCGCCCCCGCGGCGAGGCCCTGGTGGCCGGGGACCGCAGCGGCTTCCAGCGGCGGGTGGCCGTGTGCCGGGTCGGCGAGGGCGGCGGTGGCTGAGGCCGCCGGGGCCGTGCGCCCCGCCACCCCGGCGGACAACGACGCCCTCCTCGCCCTCAGCGCCGCCTGCCCCATGGAGGGCGACGTGGGCCTGTGCGTGGAGCGCGCCCCGGACTTCTTCGCCCTGGTCCGGCTGGAGGGCGACGACGTCGAGGTGGGCGTGGTGGACGGCCCGGACGGCACGCCGGTGGGCTGCATCGCCGTCGCCCAGCGGGCCGCCTACCTCCACGGCGAGCCGGCGCGCACGATGTACGTGGGCGACCTCAAGGTCCGTCCCGACCACCGGGGGACGGGCGCCGCCGACCGGTTGAGCGAGTGGGCCCGGGACCGGTGCCGGGCCCGGGGCGGCGACGACGTGCCGACCCTGGTCACCGTCCTGGCCGGCAACCGGGCCATGCAGCGGCGCCTGGGCGGCGTGCGCGGCCTTCCCCACCTCCACCGGTTCGCCACCGTCCGGTCCTACTCGGTGAGCCTGCTGTGGCGCCGCCGCCCGCCCCGCTCCGGCCTGCGGGTGGAGCCGGCGGGCGAGGGGGACCTGGAGGAGATGGCGGCCCTCTGGGCCCGGGTGGCCCCCGGCCGCCAGTTGGCGGCGGTGCACACCGCCGACTCGCTGGCGGCGTGGATCGCGGCCGCCCCCGGGCTCGACCCGTCGGCGTACCTGGTCGCCCGCGGGCCGGGCGGCCGGCTGGCCGGCTTCCTGGCCCTGTGGGACCAGGAGTCGTTCAAGCAGCTCCGGGTCACGTCGTACTCCCGCCGGCTGGCGGCCTTCCGGGCCGGGTTCAACGTGGTGGCCCCCGCCCTGGGCGCCGCCCCCCTGCCACCGGCCGGCGGGCCGCTGCGCACCCTCACCGCCGTGCACGTCTGCGTGCCGGGGACCTCGCCCGAGGTCCTGCGGGCCCTGCTCGTCGCCGCCTACAACCAGCGGCGGGGGCGGGGCTGGTCGTTCTTCACCGTGGGCCTCGACGTCACCGACCCGCTGACGGCCGCCTTCCGGGGGCTGCTGGCCCAGCCCACCGACGTGTGGGCGTTCCAGGCGACGCCGGGGGCCGAGCGCCGCGGGCCGGCCCTCGACGACCGGCCGCTGCACCACGAGATCGCCCTGGTGTGACCGGCGCCGGCCGCCCCGTCGCTCGGCGCGGCCGGCCCCGCCACCGGACGTGGTCAGGGGTCGTCGCCGGCGGCCACGGGAAGCCCGGCCAGGCGCCACTCGGGCATGCCGTCGGCCAGGCGCCGGGCCCGGAAGCCCCGGGCCCGCAGGCGCGCCACCGCCTCGGGCGCCAGCACGCAGTACGGGCCCCGGCAGTAGGCCACCACCTCGGTCCGCTTGCGCAGGGACCGCATGTGGCGGTCCAGCTCGCCCAGGGGGACCGACACCGCCCCCGGGATGTGGCCCTGGGCGTACTCGTCGGCCGGGCGCACGTCGATGAGGGCGACCTGGTTGCGCCGCACCCGCTCCAGCAGCTCCGCCCGCGACACCGGCTCCAGGTCGTCGCGGGCGTCGAAGTAGTCGCGCACGACGTCGTTGACCTCGGCCAGCCGAGCCCGGGCCACCTCCCGCAGGGCGACCACGAACCGGGGGACGTCGTCGCTCGCCGCCCGGTAGAGGACCCGCGTCCCGTCCTTGCGGCCCTCCACCAGGCGCGCCCTCCGCAGGACCTGGAGCTGGGCCGACGTGTTGGCCACCGCCATCCCGGTGCCGGCGGCCAGCGACTCGACGCTCCGCTCGCCCTGGGCGAGCAGCTCGAGCAGCTCGATGCGCTTGGGGTGGGCGACGGCCTTCCCGACCCGGGCGAACTGCTCGTACAGCGCGTCCTTGGCCTGCCTGCCGTCCACCTTTCCTCCCAATTGTCAAATGATCCTTTGAATCTTTGTCGATACCAGTGTACCCTCGGAGCAGCCCCTGAGCGAAGGAGACCGCAGATGCCCGACATCGTCACCCTCGTCGACGAGGGCCTCGGCAACTCGTCCTACCTGGTCGACCTGGGCGACCGCCGCGCCCTGGTCGTCGACCCGACCCGCGACCCGGGCGGGTACCTGGCGGCCGCCGGTCGCCGGGGCCTGGACGTGGCCTACGCGGCGGACACCCACCTCCACGCCGACTTCGTCTCCGGCGGTGGCGAGCTGGCCGCCCTGGGCGCCACCGTGGTGGCCCCGGCCGCCGCCGGCCTGGAGACGCCCCACCGGGGGCTGGCCGACGGCGACGAGCTGGACCTGGGCGGGCTCACCCTCCGGGCGCTCGCCACTCCGGGGCACACGCCGGAGCACCTGGCCTACCTCCTCCTCGACGGCCGGCGGCCGGTGGCCCTGTTCTCCGGTGGGTCCCTGCTGGTCGGCTCGGCCGCCCGCACCGACCTCGTCAGCCCGGACCGCACCGAGGAGCTGGCCCGGTCCCTGTGGCGGTCGCTGCACGAGCGGGTGCTGACCCTGCCCGACGACCTGCCCGTGCTCCCCACCCACGGCGCCGGGTCGCTGTGCTCGACCGCCGCCGGGTCCGACCGCGCCACCACCATCGGGCGCGAGCGGGCCTCCAACCCCCTCCTCGCCGCCCCCGACGAGGACGCCTTCGTCCAGCTCCTGCTGGCCGGGCTGGGCTCGTACCCCCCGTACTTCCTGCGCCTGCGGGAGGTGAACCGCCGCGGCCCGGCGGTCCACGGGCCGGTGACGCCCGGCCTGCCCCCCCGGAGCCCGGCCGACGGGCGCCGCCGGGCCGAGGCGGGGGCCGTGGTGGTCGACGTGCGGCCCGTCGAGGCGTTCGCCGCCGGCCACGTGCCAGGGTCGCTGTCGATCGCCCTCCGGCCCGCCTTCGCCACCTGGCTGGGCTGGCTGGTGCCCGACGGGGCGCCCCTGGTGTTCGTGCTCG
This sequence comes from Acidimicrobiia bacterium, assembly GCA_046566225.1. Classification (GTDB taxonomy): domain Bacteria; phylum Actinomycetota; class Acidimicrobiia; order Acidimicrobiales; genus DATLFN01. The sequence goes on along the minus strand of JBKHXC010000411.1, from coordinate 425 downwards.
ACGCCGCCCAGGACCGGGCCGACGCCGTGCGCCAGGCCCGCAAGGTCGGCTACGAGCGGCTGGACGGGGAGCTGGCCGGGGGCATGGCCGCCTGGCGGGCCGCCGGCCTGCCCGAGGCCCGCACCGCCCTGGTGGCGCCCGGCCAGCTCGGGAGCCGGCGGGTGCTCGACGTCCGCCAGGAGGCCGAGGTCGCCGCCGGCCGGATCCCCGGCGCCCGCCACGTGGAGCTGGGCCGGTTGGGCGCCGTCGCCGACCTGCCCGCCGAAGGCGTCGCCGTGGTCTGCGGGCACGGCGAGCGGGCCATGACGGGGGCCAGCGTGCTCGAGCGGCGGGGCGTCCCCGACGTGGCCGTGCTGGCCGGCGGGATGGAGGCGTGGGACCGGCACGCCCGCTCGCTGGCCGGCGCCCGGTGAGGAGGATCGGCT
>JBKHXC010000410.1:0-7232 GCA_046566225.1 Acidimicrobiia bacterium | reverse complement strand
GCCCGCGACAGGGGCCGGGCGCCGGGGCGGTAGCGTCGGCGGCTTGGACTCCTCCGCACCCGAGCGACCGCGCCCGACCCGGCGGACCCTGGCGTTCATCCTGGGGCCCATCATCGCCGTCGTCGTCGTCGGCACGCTGGGCAACATGTTCCACCCCCGCCTGCTGCGCGACCACCCGCTGTGGCTGGTCGCCATGGAGCCCCGGAACCGGTACCTGCTGCTGGTGGCCGACAAGGTGGACTTCGTCCCCTACCTGGTCGTCGCCACCGTCCGCCGGCTGGTCTCGGACCCGCTCTTCTACCTGATCGGGGTCCTCTACGGGGACGCCGGCGTGCGCTGGATCGAGCGCCGGCTGGGCGACGACGTGGGGCTGGTCCGCGGGCTGGAGCGGTGGTTCCGCCGGGCGGCGCCGCTGATGGTCTTCCTGTTCCCGGGAGCCATCGTGTGCGTGCTGGCCGGCGCCACCGGCATGAGCCCGGTGCTGTTCCTCGCCGCCAACGTGCTGGGCACGCTCACCGTCGTCAGCCTCCTGTACCGCTTCGCCGAGTTCTTCGACGGCCCGTTGGGCGCCGTCAACCGGTTCTACGCCAACAACACCAGGCTCCTGACCGTGATCTCGGTGGTCGCCACCCTGGTGTGGATCTGGGACCAGCGTCGCCGCGGCAGGTCCGAGCTCAAGTCCATCTCCACCATGGAGCGCGAGCTGGAGGAGGCGGAGGAGGACCCGCCGGAGCACGATCGAACTCGGCCGAATGGAGTGAGCGAAGCGAACGAATGACGTCGAAGGTCTACGCCGAGCGCCCGCGGGGATGGGGCTCCAGCCACCAGAACACGAACCGCCCGGTGGCCTCGGCGATCACGACGGCCACCAGCTGGACCCCCGTCCACAGCACGACGACCGGGTAGCCCCGGTCGGCCACCGAGGCGTGCTCGTCGGCGAAGCCGTAGAAGACGGCGACCAGCAGCACGGTGGCGCCCAGGGCGAGCATGACGAGCGAGTCGACGGCGGCCAGCCACATGTCGGCCCGGCGCACGGCGACCCGCTCCTCGGTCCGCAGGCGCCGGAAGGCGACCACCGCGTGGGCGGCGCCCAGCAGGGCGCTGGCGGCGAGGAGGTCGACGCCCTCGGCGTCGCCCATGCCCCCGCGGTCGGCGGCGAGCTTGACGGCCACCGCCGGCGCCAGGATCACGGCGAAGTCGACCGCCGCGTACAGGGGAGGGGCGATGCGGTCGGCGACCTCGCGCCTCATCGCCCCTCCCGCGCCCGCAGCTCGAAGCGGTCGGCGACGCTGCCGTCGGCCCGCACGGCACGGCCCCGGAGCCGGTCACCCTCCACCTCGACGTGGAGGAAGTGGAGCGTCGACTCGGCCGTCACGGTGAACGGGCTGCGCCCGGTCGACGTCGTCTTGCAGCCGCCGCCGCTCACCACGTAGGTCGTCCCCGCGATCGGCACGGTCCGTTCGTAGTGGTGGTCGTGGCCGGCCAGGACGAGGTCCACCGCATGGCGGCGCAGCATCGGCTCGAGCACGCGCCGCGCCCCCGGCGTCGACCCGTGGCGGCCCGACGAGTAGGGCGGGTGGTGGAGGGCCACCACCTTCCAGCGGTTGGCCGACGAGGCCATGGCGGCGTCGAGCCACTCCCACTGCTCGGGCGCCCCTGTGCCGAACACGCCGGGCACGCTGGAGTCGAGGTAGAAGAAGTCCACGGGACCGTGGGAGGTGGCGTAGTAGAGGCCGGGCGTCCCCAGCAGCCGCAGCTCGGCCTCGATCTCGGCCAGGCTCTCGTCGGTGTGGCGGAGCTGGTCGTCGTGGTTGCCGATGGCCAGCTCGAACCCCACCCCGGCGTCGATCAGCGGCCGCATGGGCCGGGCGAAGACGTGCTCGAAGCGGTCCTCGAAGTTGCCGTAGTAGCAGATGTCGCCCAGCAGCGAGACCAGGCCGAACGGGGCCCGCCGGTAGGTCTCGGCCATGGCGGAGGCCACGGCCATCGCCTGGCGGCCCCCGCTGCCGGTGTCCCCCACGGCGACGAACGACAACCGGTCGCCCCCCTCGGTCCAGGCGTTGGGGGACAGCACGACGTCGGGCGCCGCCCCGGGGATGAGGTCCTCGCGGGCGAGGAGGGGCCAGACGTGCTCGCCCAGGAGGGTGGCGGCGGCGATCGAGCCCGCTGCCCCGGCGGCGGCGGCGAGGAACTGGCGGCGGGTGACCGGGTCCCTCACCGGCCCCCCGCCCCCGTCGGGCGGCCAACCCCCCGGCCGGAGCACCGCCGGCTGGGGCCCGGAACCTCCGGTTCCGGGCCGATCCCGACCAGCGCCCGGGGGAGCCCAACCACGCAGGACGACCGTACCGGAACGGGCGGCCCACGCGGCGCCGCGGGCGCCGGCCCTAGTGCGTCGACCTCATTCGTTCGCTTCGCTCACTCCATTCGGCCGAGTTGGATCGTGCTCCGGCGGGCGAGCGGAGCTCGCGCCGCCTCCGCCCTGTCCTTCCTCGGTGTCCGCAGCCGTTGAGGCCGCCTGCGGCGGCGAGTGCGGCCGCGGACGTTGCCGCTGCGAACGCGGCGAAGGTTCGTGGTCGAGGCACTACAGGCCGAGCAGTGCGTCGAGCCCCACGGTGAGCCCGGGCCGCTCGGCCACCGCCTTGACCGCCAGCAGGACGCCGGGCATGAACGAGCTGCGGTCGAACGAGTCGTGGCGGATGGTGAGGCTCTGGCCGGTGGTGCCGAGCAGCACCTCCTGGTGGGCGACCAGGCCGCGGAGGCGCACGGAGTGGACCCGGATGCCGGCGGCGTCCCCGCCCCGGGCCCCGGCCACCACCTCGTCCCTGGTGGGCTCGGCCGCCCACTCGTCGGACGCGGCCGCCATGCGCCGGGCGGTGAGCAGGGCGGTGCCCGACGGGGCGTCGAGCTTGGAGTCGTGGTGCAGCTCGACGATCTCGGCCGTCTCGAACCACGGCGAGGCCATCTCGGCGAAGCGCATCATCAGCACCGCGCCGATGGCGAAGTTGGGCGCCACCACGCAGTTGACCCCGTCGACGAAGGCGCGCCGGATCTCCTCCAGGTCGTCGTCGCCCAGCCCCGTCGTCCCCACCACGGCGTGCACCCGGTTGGCCGCGCACCAGCGCAGGTTCCAGCGCGCCGCCGACGCCTCGGTGAAGTCCACGGCCACGTCGGCCCCGGCGGCCGACAACGCCCCGGCGTCACCCGAGATCTGGATCCCGGCCCCTCCCTCGCCGATCACCTGGCGCAGGTCGATCCCCCGATGGTGGGGGTCGACGGCGGCGACCAGCTCGAGGCGGGGGTCGTCGGCCACGGCCCGGCACACCGTCGAGCCCATTCGCCCCCCTGCGCCGAAGACCCCGACCCGGATGATGCGCTCAGGCTACCTGTGGCGCGTCCAGCTTGCCGTGGTCCACCGGGCCGACGGCGGCCAGCACCCGCGCGTTGCCGAGCACGCCGGCCGCCACCCGGGCGACGTCGTCGAGGGTGACGGCGGCGATGCGGGCCGCCACCTCGTCGAAGGTGAGCACCGTGCCGTGCACGAGCTGGCTGCGGCCGATCCGGCTCATGCGGGCGGCAGAGTCCTCCAGGGAAAGCGCCATCTCCCCCACAGGTGGCCCTTGGCCACCTCCAGCTCCCGGTCGGTGACGCCCGTCCCCGCCATGTCGTCCAGCTCGGCGCGGACCAGGCCGACCACCTCCTCGACCCGGGAGGGCATGGTGCCGGCGTAGACGGCGAGGGCGCCCGAGTCGGCGAACGCCGAGCGGTAGGAGTACACCGAGTAGGCCAGGCCCCGCTCCTCGCGCACCTTCTGGAACAGCCGGGACGACAGGCCGCCCCCCAGCACGTGGTTGACGACGGCCAGGGCGTAGCGGTCCTCGTCGTGGCGGTCGAGGCTGCGCACGCCGAGCACCAGGTGGACCTGCTCGGTCGGGCGCTCGTCCACGGCCAGCGGCCGGGGCGGGGCCACGGGCACGGCCCGGTCGGGCGACGCCCCCCCCTCGGGGCCGGCGAAGCGCCGGGCCACGCCCTCGACCACCGCCCCGTGGTCCACCAGCCCGGCGGCGGCGAACACGACGTTGCCCGGCCGGTAGTGGTGGGCGTGGAAGGCGGCGATGTCCTCGCGGCTCATCGCCTCGATGCTCTCCTCGTCGCCCAGGACCTCCCGGCCGACCGGGTGGTCGGGGAACAGGGCCTCGGTGAAGACCTCGTGCACGAAGTCGGCGGGCTCGTCGGCCCGCATGAGGATCTCCTCCAGGATCACCTGGCGCTCGGCCTCCACCTCCTCGGGGCGGAACGCCGGGCTCCACAGGATGTCGGAGAGGATGTCGAGGCCCAGGTCGAGGCTGTCGTCGAGGACGCGGAGGTAGAACGCCGTGTACTCCTTGGTGGTGAAGGCGTTCATGTCGCCGCCCACCGCGTCGACGTCCTCGGCGATGCGGCGGGCGCTGCGCGTGGCCGTGCCCTTGAACAGCAGGTGCTCGAGGAAGTGCGAGGCGCCGAACAGCCCGGGGCCCTCGTCGCGCGACCCGGTGCCCACCCAGAACCCGGCGCTCACCGAGCGGACCCAGGGGATCCGCTCGGTGACGACGGTGATGCCGCTGTCCAGCTCGGTGGTCTCGATCAACGCAGGCTTCGGCGTCTCAGCGGCGGCCGCCGCCCCCGCCCCGCCGTGGGTTGCGCCGCGGGCCCCGGTCGTCGCGCTCGCCCGACCGGCGGGCGCCGCCGAAGCCCTCGCTGCCGCCGGCCACCGGCGCCGGCCCGAGGTCGCCGAACTCGGCCGCCGCCTCCGACTCCCCCGCCGCCTCGAACGACCCCGTCTCCGCCCGCGGCGCCGCCGGGGCGGCGCCGGCCGGCGCCGGGCCCGCAGGGGCCGCCTCGCCGGAACGGGGCGAGCGCCGAGGGGGGGCCTCGTCGGAGCCGTCGGCGCCCTCGCCCACCGGCGACAGCGACACCTTGCCCTGCTGGTCGATGTCGTCCACCCGGACGGTGATCTCGTCGCCCAGGTCGACCACGTCCTCCACCCGCTCCACCCGCTTGCCCTGGCCCAGCTTGGAGATGTGGACCAGGCCGTCGCGCCCGGGGAGGATGTTCACGAAGGCGCCGAACTTGGTGACGTTGACGACCCGCCCGGTGTAGACCGCGCCCACCTGGGCCTTGGGCGGGTCGAGGATGAGCTCGATGCGCCGGCGGGCCTCCTCGACGGCGGCCCCGTCCTTGGCGCCGATGGTGACGGTGCCCACCATGCCGTCGTCGTCGACGTTGATGTCGGCGCCCGTCTCCTGCTGGAGGGCGTTGATGACCTTGCCCTTGGGCCCGATCACCTCCCCGATCTTGTCGACGGGGATGGTGAGGCTGACGATCTTGGGGACGGTGGGGGCCACGTCGGGGCGGGGCTCGGCGATGGCGCCGGCCATGACGTCGAGGATGGTGAGGCGGGCGTCGCGCGCCTGCTGGAGGGCCTGGCCCAGCACGTCGGCGGGGATGCCGGCGATCTTGGTGTCGAGCTGGAGGGCGGTGACGAAGTCCGCCGTGCCCGCCACCTTGAAGTCCATGTCGCCGAAGGCGTCCTCGGCGCCGAGGATGTCGGTCAGCGTGGTGTAGCGGCCCTCGGCGTAGATGAGCCCCATGGCGATGCCGGCCACCGGCGCCTTGATCGGGCACCCGGCGTCCATCAGCGCCAGGGTGGAGCCGCACACCGACGCCATGGAGGTGGAGCCGTTGGACGACAGGACGTCGCTCACCACCCGGATGGCGTAGGGGAACTCCTCCAGGGGCGGGACCACGGGCAGCAGGGCCCGCTCGGCCAGCAGGCCGTGGCCGATCTCCCGGCGCTTGGGGCCGCGCATGAACCCCGTCTCGCCGGTGGAGAAGGGAGGGAAGTTGTAGTGGTGCATGTACCGCTTGCGCTCGTCGGTGCCGATGGTGTCCAGCAGCTGGTCCATGCGGGGCATGCCCAGGGTGGCGACGCTGAGCACCTGGGTCTCGCCCCGCTCGAACAGCGCCGAGCCGTGGGTGGTCGGGATGATCGACACCTCGGCGTTGAGGGGGCGGATGTCGGCCGGGCCCCGCCCGTCGATGCGGAAGCCGTGCTCGACGACCCGCTTGCGAATGAGCGCCTTGGTGAGGCTGCGGATGGCGGCCTTGACCTCCTTCTCGCGGCCCTCGAAGGCGGGGCCCACGATGGCGTTCACCGTGGCCGCCGCCTGCTCCAGGGCGGCGTTGCGCTCGGCCTTGACCGGGACGGTGATGGCCTCGCCCACCGCGTCGGCGCCGGCGCCCTTGACCGCCTCCCACACGTCGTCGCCGTAGTCGACGGCCGTCTCGAAGGCGATGGGCTCCTTGGTGCCCGCCTCGTCGACCAGCCGGCGCTGGAGCTCGATGGACTCGTTGATCCACGTCTTGGCCGCCTCCAGGCCCGAGGCGATGACCTCCTCGGTCACCTTGGGGGCGCCCTGCTGGTAGTAGCGCCAGGCGTTCTCGGTGCCGCCGGCCTCGACCATCATGATCGCCACGTCGCCGTCGTCGAGGGCCCGCCCGGCGACAACCAGCTCGAAGGTGGCGGCGTCGCCCTCCTGGTAGGTGGCGTGGGGCACCCACCCGCCCTCGGTGTCGTAGGCGATGCGCACGGCGCCGATGGGCCCGTCGAAGGGGACGTCGGAGACCATGAGGGCGGCCGAGGCGGCGTTGATGGCCACCACGTCGTGGGGGTTCTCCTGGTCGGCGCCCAGCACGGTGGCCACCACGTGGACCTCGTTGCGGAACCCGTCGGGGAACGACGGGCGCAGCGGGCGGTCGATGAGCCGGCAGGTGAGGATGGCCTGGTCGGTGGCCCGGCCCTCGCGGCGGAAGAACGAGCCGGGGATCTTGCCGGCGGCGTACATCCGCTCCTCGACGTCCACGGTCAGGGGGAAGAAGTCGACCCCCTCCCGGGCGGTCTTGGCCGCGGTGGCGGCCACCAGGACGACCGTGTCGCCGATGCGGCCGACCACGGCGCCGCCGGCCTGGCCGGCCAGCTTGCCGGTCTCGAAGCTCAGGGTCTTGTCGGTCCCGCTGACGGGACCGGAGACGGAAATGGCGTCTGCCACTTGCGCTCCTCTCGGAGAGGGGCGGCGGCCGGGCCAGTTCCCAGTGGTCACCCTCCCGCCGGAGCGGGCCGGTGGCCACTGGCAGCTGACGCCGTCGCCGCCATCGGGATGCGGAACGAGCGGCCCCTCCCGGGGCCGCTCGAGGTG
>JBKHXC010000409.1:0-3112 GCA_046566225.1 Acidimicrobiia bacterium | reverse complement strand
GCTCCGGGGTGGTCCCATCACTGGCGAAGCGGTGGTCCCATGCTGCTGGCGAAACTCACCGTCAGGTGGTCCCATGCTGCTGGCGGGCGACAACGGTCCGGTGGCCGTTCAGCGCCGCAGGGCGCTGCGGGCCTCGAGGCGGACGCGGAAGTCCGGGTCGTCCCACAGGGGCCGCACGGCGCCGGCGCTGGGCCCGGCGCCCAGCTGGGCGAGTCCCCGCAGCGCCTTCCACCGCACCCAGGCGTCGGCGTCGCCCAGGGCACCCTTTAACAGGGGTCGTAGCTCCTCCCGGCCGGCGCCGGCGGCGGCATCCACCGCCGCCCGCCGCACGGCCCGGCTGGGGTCGCCGGCGAGCCGCGTCCACGCCCGGTGGGCGGCGGCGGGCGGCGCGTCGCCCAGCAGGCCGGCCGCCACCTGGCGGCGGGCCGGGTCGGTCCCCTCCGAGGCGGCGAGGAGGCGCTCGAGGTCGCCGGGCTCGGTCGCCCGCAGGGCTCCGAGCTCGTCCCATGCCCGGTCGAGCCGGCTCCGGGGGCGGCCGCCGCGGCGCCCGCCGGGTGCCGCGCCGTGGTGGAGGGCCGCCATCCCGGCAGCGGCGGGCGCGTCGGGGCCGGGGCCGGCTCGACCGGTGGCGAACTCGCCCTCCACCGCCGCCAGCACCGGCGCCAGCAGCGCCGGCCAGCGTTCGGGCCGGCGCACGCTGACGGCGACGAAGTCGCTCGCCACCAGCACGCTCGACAGGTCGGGGAAGGCCGCGAAGAGCCGGGCCACCCGGGGGTCGTCGGCGTCCGCCGCCGATCGGTACTCCCGGCTGGCCCCGCCGGAGACGGGCCCGGTGCGGAACGCCACCGTGCGCGGGTTGGGCGTGGCCTCGGGGACGACGTCGCCCTCGAACGACGCTGCCAGGGCGTCCGCCTCCGCCTCCCCGACCGCCCCTGCTGCCTCCGCCGGGGCCTCCCGGGGACCGTCGACCCGGAGGTGGAAGCGGCCGGCGACCCAGCCGAACTCCAGGGTGAGCTCGCCGTCGAGGGGCTCCCGCCACCAGCCCTGGCCGGGCCCCACGGCGCCGGCCAGCGCCTCGGATGCCGCATCGTCCCAGTCGCCGGGCGAGAAGAACCGCTTGAGGAGGGCCTTGGTCGGGGCCAGGGCCTCGAACGGCAGCGCACCCAACGCCTTGGCGGTGAGGGCGGCGACCGCCCGCGGCGCCAGTCCCCGTTCGGCGGCCAGCCGGCGCCCGTCCACCGGGCCAGTATCTCCGATCAACCCCTGTCCCGAGTAAATAGGTCACCGAAACGGTGAGCTATTTCCTCGAAGCACGGTCATCCGGTCGGGTCCAGCTCGGAGATCTCCCGCTCGACGTCGCTCCACGCGTCCCGGTCGCCCACGTCCGTGCCCTGGATCCGGTCGCACAGGGCGGCCACCCGGTCGGCGTCGGGCGACTCCGCCTGGCGCAGGTCCTCCAGGGCGTCGCGGCAGCGGTCGAGGAGCTGGTCCTTGGCCTCGGGGTCGTTGCGCGTCCGGATCTCGTCCACCAGGCGCTCGGCGTCGGTCCGCAGGCTGGCCCAGGCGTCCTGGGCGACCTCGCCCGCCTCCTGCGCCGCCTCCTCCGCCTCCCGGGCCACGTCGTCGGCGTCGTCGTCGCCGCAGGCTCCGAGCGCGGTGACCAGCGTGATCACCGCCATGAGTCGCAACAAGCGGTCCATGTCCCTCCTCGCTCGAACCCGGCCGCTGAGCAGCGGGTACCCGGTGTCGGTGGCGCGGAAACCGTGGCCCCGAACAGCGGGCGCCCGTCCCCGAAAGCCCCGGGTTCCTGGGCGCACCGGTTGGGTAGCGACATCTAAGGTCGGGCGGCGACGACCTGGGTGGCGCCGAGGGAAGAGGTGGCGACGTGGCCAGAAGGGACCGCCAGGACCGCGACCAGGCCGGGGCACCGCCCGCCGGCGGAGACCAGGGCCAGGGGGGCCGGGCCGGGGGCGGCCCGGCGGCGGCCGACGCCGCGGTCGAGCGCACCCGCACCGCCACCCTGTTCGCCGCCGCCGTGGCCGGCCTCGTCCTGGCCATGCTCATGCTGGTGTTCGTGCTCCAGAACGACGAGAGCCAGCGCTTCGAGTTCCTCTGGTTCGACTTCGAGCTCCCGACCGGCGTCGCCATCCTGCTGGCGGCCATCGTCGGGGGCCTGGTGGTGGCGTCGCTGGGCCTGGGCCGCGTCGTCCAGCTGCGCCTGGCGGCCCGGCGCCACCGGCGGGCCGACCACGGGGGCTGAGCGCGGCGTCGGCCCGCTGGTCACCGGACCCGGCGGCCCCGGTGGTAGACGGCGACCACGTCGTGCAGGGCACCCAGGTCGGCCAGGGGGTCGCCGCGCACCACCAGGAGGTCGGCGTCCATGCCCGGGGCGATGCGGCCGGTCCGGGAGCCGATCCCGCACACGCCGGCGGCGTCGGCGGTCATGGACCGGAGGGCCTCGCCGTTGGTGAAGCCGATCCTGGCCAGGTCCCGTGCCGCGTGGGGCAGCACGCCGTGGGGCTTGGGCGGCCCCACCCCGGCGTCGGTGCCGGCCACGATGGCGGCACCCGCCTGGTGCAGGCGCGCCGTGTTGGCGAAGAAGGCGTCGACGAGGGCGGCGATGGCGGGCGGCGGGTCGGTGCCGGGCAGCATGCCCAGGGTCGCCCCCACCACGATGCGCCGGCGGGCGATGAGCTCGACGAGCTCCGCCGGCGCGTCGACCCCGTCGGCGGTGACGAACGAGCAGTGCTCGATGCCGTCGACGCCGGCGTCCACGGCGAGCGCGATGGCCGCCGTGCTGTGGGCGTGGGCGGTGAGGGGCAGGCCGTGGGCGTGGGCCGCCTCCACGGCGGCCCGCAGCTCGTCGGGGCCGAACTGGGGGCGCTCGGCGGCCGAGCCGGGGGTGATGAACCCGCCGCTGGCCATCACCTTGATCACGTCCACGCCCCGCGCGGCGTGGGCCGCCACCGCCGCCCTCACGCCGGCGGGGCCGCCGGCGAGGGAAATGAGTACCGCCCATGAGTAGTCGCCACGATGCGCGGCCGGAGCCGGCGGCGTACAACGGACGACATGACGATCACCGAGGCGCCCAACCGATCGCTCCTGGCCCTGC
>JBKHXC010000408.1:0-7042 GCA_046566225.1 Acidimicrobiia bacterium | reverse complement strand
GGCGGAGCGTCTCGTCGTACAGGATCACGCCGCTCACGAACTCCTCCAGGCCGGGGGTCGTGAGCAGCATCTGGCGGTAGTCGCGGCGGCTGTCGAAGGTGGACTCGACGCCGATGGCCTCGAAGCGCTTGGTGATGGTCCCGGAGCTCTCGTCCGCGGCAAGGATCCCCTTGCCGGGGGCCACCATCGCCCGGGCCACTGCGTTCAGATCGTGCGAACTGATGGTTCGTCCTCCTCGTGCGTCTCTCTCCTGCGAAATCCTAGGAGCCGGCCCCGCCCCTGTCACCTTCCCCGCCCGCCGGGCGCAGCCTGAACCCCTCCACGCCGTCGCCCGCCCGGCCCAGGTGATCGAGCATGAGCAGGGCGGTGGGGTCCAGCTCCTCCCCCGCCCGGCCCACCACGTGCCACTCCCGTCGCAGCGGCAGGGGCCCGTAGCGCCACTCCTGGAGCGACCCCGCCTCCAGCTCGGCGGCCGCCGCGTCCCTCGACAGCAGGGTGATCCCCAGGCCGACCTGGACGCTCTCCAGGATGGCGCCGTTGGACCCGACGGTCAGCACCCGGGGGTGCAGCTCCAGCTCCCGCAGCAGCTCCTCGGTCGTCCCCCGCGTGCCCGACCCCGGCTCGCGCAGCAGCCAGGTGGCCCGGGCCAGCTCGCCGAGGCCGACGTGGCGCACGCGCTCGGTCGACCCCGGCTCGGCCGGCGCCACCACCATCAGGTCGTTCGGCCTGGTGGCCAGGGTGACGAACGGGCCGCCGGCGGGGGGGCGGCCGCCGATGGCCAGGTCCACCTGCCGCTCGCCCAGCAACCCCCACACCCGGCGGCGGTTCCCCACCTCCAGCACCACGCCGGCCTCCGGGAAGCGCCCGCGGAACGAGGCGAGCAGGCGGGGCACGATGCGCTCCCCGGCGGTGGTGACGGCGGCCAGCCGGACCCGGCCCCGCTCGGGATGGTCGTGGCCGGCGGCGGCGTTGACGGCCTGGTCGAGCATGCCCAGGGCCTGGCGCACGTAGCCGGCGAAGGCCAACCCCGCCGGGGTCAGCCGCAGGCCCCGGCCGTCCCGGGCGACGAGGGGCACGCCGATCTCGGCGGCGAGGGTCGCCAGGGCCGACGACACCGCCGGCTGGGTCACCACCAGCCGCTCGGCGGCGCCTCGCACGGAACCGGCGTCGGCCACGGCCAGGAACGTCCGGAGCTGGCCCAGGGTCATGCCCGCCACAATACATCACTCTTCAGTGATGGTTTCGGGGGCGGATCGTCAATAGAGGGATGATGAGAGCCGTGGGACAGTACCCACTCGCGAGGAAATAGGTCACCGTTTCGACCTATTTACTCGAGTTCGTCGTCGGCGTGGCGGGGCGGGGCGGCCTGGTGGAGGCGCACCCGGGTGATGGCCCGGTGGTCGACGGCGAGGACGGTGAGGTTCCAGCCGTCGATTCGAACGCGGTCGCCCGGCCCGTCGGGGATGCGCCCCAGGGTGGCGAGGACCAGGCCGGCCACCGTGGCGTAGTCGCCCTCGGGCAGCACGACGCCCAGGTCGGCCAGGTCGTGCACGGGGAAGCTGCCGGCGACGACGATGGAGCCGTCAGGGAGCCTCTCGGCGCCCATGACGTCGCGGTCGGTCTCGTCGTAGATCTCCCCCACCAGCTCCTCGAGGAGGTCCTCCACGGTCACGATGCCGGCGCCGCCCCCGTACTCGTCGACGACCACGGCCATCTGCTGGCGGGCCTTCTGGAGGTGGCGGAGGGCGCCCAGCACCGGGGCCGACTCGGGCAGGAAGGTGGCCGGGCCGGCCCGGTCGCGCACCAGGGTGGCCCGGCCCGCCACCAGGTCGCGCAGGTGCACCACCCCGACGACGTCGTCCAGGTCGCCTCCCTCGGTCACCGGCGCCCGCGAGTGGCCGCTGGTGGCGAGCACCTCCAGGGCGTCGGCACAGCTCGTGTCGGCGCCCAGCACCACCACGTCGCGGCGGGGCCGCAGCACCTCGCCCAGCGTGCGCTCGGCCACGTCGAACGCCCCCGAGATGATGCTCCGCTGGTCGGGGGTGAAGGCCCGGTGGGCGCCGACCAGGTCGCGCAGCTCCTCCTTGCTCACGTCCTCCCGCTCGCGACGGGGGTCGCCCCCCATCAGGCGCACGGCCAGGTCCGTCGAGTGCGACAGCAGCCACACCAGCGGGCGGGTGAGGGCGGAGAACACGGCCAGCGGTCGGGCGACCAGCAGCCCCCAGCGCTCGGCCCGCTGCATGGCCACCCGCTTGGGCGCCAGCTCGCCGAAGACGAGGGTCACGTAGGTGAGCAGGAGCGTCACCAGCACGATCGAGACCGGCCGGGCGGCGTCGCCCAGAGGCCCCAAGCGGTCCTGGAGGGGCTCGGCCAGCGACACCGCGGCTGCGGCCGAGGCCAGGAAGCCGGCGAGGGTGATGCCGATCTGGATGGTGGCCAGGAACCGGTTCGGATCGCGGGCCAGCCGGGCCAGGGTCTGGCCTTTCCCGGGCTTGGCTTCGAGGCGCCGCAGCTGGCCCTCGCGGAGTGACACGAGGGCCAGCTCGCTGCCGGCCAGGACGGCGTTCACCACGATCAGCACGGCCACCAGCACGAGCTGGGGCAGCAGGCCTTCCACGGCGGTCACTCCTCGGGTCGGGGGACGGGGACCTCCGGCCCGCACCGGAGCCCGCCGTCCCGGCAGGGGGCGCCGGCCCTCGACCGGAGGCCCGGAGGCGCTGGGCGATCACCCGGCCGCGGCCGGTGGGCAGGGCGGCCCTCGGACGCCGGGCAGCGATGCTGTCCTGGACTTGGGGGATCGGTGGCGGGGCGCATCGGCGGTGGCCGTCGAGGACGGCGGACGCGTACGTTACCAACCGGCGCCCCACCGGCGAGGAGCGGCGCGTGCGCTCCCTACTCCGCCCCGACGAGGCGCTCCAGGGTGGATCGGTCGAGGATCCCGTCGCACCCGGTGCCCCGCCGGTCGGCGAGCACGGCCGCCGGGGCCCCCGGCTGGCCGAAGCCGTCGAGGACCAGGTCGGCGGCCGTCACGTCGTGGTCGGCGGTGTAGCCGTTGACCACCACCGCCGTGCGCAGCCCGGCGCCCACCGCCGACTGGAGGCCCTCGGCGGAGTCCTCCACCGCCACCACCCCGGCGGGGCCCACGCCGAGCAGCTCCACCGCCCGCACGAACGCCTCGGGGTCGGGCTTGCGGGCGGCCACCTCGTCGCCGGCGACCACCACGTCGAAGCGCACCCCGGGCACGCACGTCTCCAGCACGCTGCCCACCCAGCCCCGGCTGCCGGTGGTCGCCACCGCCAGCCGGCAGCCCGCTCCGGCCAGCTCGCCCAGCAGCCGGGTGGCCCCCGGGCGGGCCCGGACCCGGCCCTGGGCGATGAGGTCCTTCATGATCGCCGTCTTGCGCTCGTGGAGGGCGGCCGCCAGCCGGGCCCGCTCCCCCTCCTCCACGCCCTGTCCGGCCAGGTAGCCCTCGATGCGGCGGCGCCCGCCGGTGACCCGCAGCAGGCACCCGTACTCGTCCTCCCCCCAGCGGTAGGGCAGGCCAAGCTCCTCGAAGGCCAGGTTGAACGCCACCCGGTGGCCGTGGCGCTCGCTGTCGACCAGCGTCCCGTCCACGTCGAACACGACGGCCTCCAACCGCGCCGGGGCGCGCTGGCCGGCGGCGGCCGGCGTCAACCGCCGGGGACCGGGGTCACGACGGGGGGCCGCCCACCGGCGGCGGGCCGCCCGGGAACAGGTCGTCCCACTCCCCGGCGGCGGCGGCCCGCAGGTCGGCGAAGGCCTCGTCGATGTCGGCCCCCCACAGGTCCCACAGCGAGGTGCGGGAGCCGAGCACCTGGATGGCCACGGGGGCGGCGAGCAGCGTCTCGCGGTCGAACAGCTCCATGCCGTGGGCGGCGAGGGCGTCGTGCAGCGCCCGGCGGGCGGGCGCCAGGTCGTCGGGGAGGTCGACCCGGACCAGGAACGACCGGCGGCCGAGGCGCAGGGCCATGGCCCGGTCCCCGCCCGCCACCAGGGTGGTCCCCTCGACGTGGAACTGCGGGGACCACACGGCCGCCGGCTGGTCGCCCAGGTAGGCGGCGAGCACGGCGGCGTCGTCGACCCGGTCGCCGGCGGGCTCTCCGTAGGGAGGGAGGAGCCCGCCGGTCATCCGGGGCCGTCTAGCGGCTCAGGCGGTCCGCCCGAGCGGCCGCGTCCTCCAGGCCGGCGGCCACGGACGCGAGGTTGGAGTTGAGGCGGTCGGCGGCCGGGCCGATCACGTGGCACTGCGTCTCGACGGCCCGCACGCCGAAGGTGATCTTGGCCAGCGTGCGGTTGACGCTCACCAGCTGGCCGGTGATGCGGTTGAGGAAGTACCCGAGGACGGCCACGAACAGGACGATCTCGAGCACGGTGAGGAAGATGCGCAGGGTCATGTCAACGCCCGCCCTTCGCCGCCAGGAGATCGGCGTGGCGCCGGACCTCGACGCCCAGCTCCTCGGTGCGGGCCGCCGACTGCTGGAGCATCCACGTGGTGGCCGTGTTGGCCGCCAGGCGGGTGGCGGTGTCCCACACGTCCTTGAGGTTGCGGTCGATGTCGTCGACGAAGCTGACCAGCAGCGACAGGAGCACGATGACCGCCACGATGACGACCGCCCCCATGCCCAGGGTGATCCACCAGAACGTCACGTGCTCCGACTGGAGCGCAAGCATCGCGGTACCCATCTATCGCCCACCTCCGAGCACGGCCCGAGCGGCCTCGGCATCGCGGATGATGAGGCTCAGCTCCTCGTTCACCTTGTCGACCTCCCACAGCGGCAGCGTGTTGACCCGGCCCTCGTCGAGGGCCGCCGTGATCTGCTCGGCCTGGACGCCGATCCGACGGGCGAGGCCCAGGATGATGCCGGCGAGGATGACCACGACCGTGATGACGACCAGCGCGATCACGAAGCCGACGTACCAGCCGGTGAGTACGGCTTCTCCGCCCTCCATACGATCCCCCTTCTGTTTGGGTGCTGAGTCACCATAGTCTTTTCACAGCTAGGTGGTCAATGCACATGTGCAACGTTTTCCAGGCCCGGCGGCGGGCACGCCGGCCTCAGCATCCCACGACGGGGCGACGGAGTCGAGGGTGCTGCACCCGTTCGCCACCCCGCGGCCCGACACGGCGGGCAGGGCGGGGTACGGTGGCAGGGTGATCGATCGTGCCTGAGCTCCGCCCGCCCGACTCCGCGGCCGCGCCCGCCGCCGGCTCGCCCCCCGACGACGAGCGCCCGGCGGGAGCCGGCCCGGCGGCCGGGGAGAGCGCGGCGGGGACCTCGGTGCCGCCCGTGGGCCCCCCGCCGGCCGCCGCCCCGCCCGGCCCCGGCGACATCCCCGCGCCGGCCGCTCCGTCGGCCGCCGACCCCGGCGCCGTCCCGCCCGCCGGCGCCGGCGACGCGCCCCCGCCCGCCGACGCGCCCTCGGGGGCCGAGGGGTCACCGCCGCCCGCCTCGCCGCCGCTGCCGCCGCCTCCCGCACCGCCGGTCGCCTCCGAGGCCGAGGACCGGGCCGAGGCGGCGGCGCCCTCCGCCAAGCGCTCCTGGACCCCGGTGCTGCTGGTGCTGCTCCTCGTGTCGGTGAGCGTCGGCGCCTACTTCGGCTTCCGCGGGGGCGACGAGGAGACGGCGGCCCCGCCGGAGTTCGTCCGGGTGCACGACGAGCAGGCCGGGTTCTCGGTGTCGTACCCGGAGACCTGGACCGAGGTGGCGCCCGCCACCGCCGACCGCCGCCTGCTGCTCAGCGCCGGTGGCGACAACAGCTTCCTGGTCCGCGTGCAGCCCGTCGACCCGGCCACGGCCGTGGAGGGCATCGCCCGGGCGATGTCGGGGGTCAGGATGGTCACCGAGCCCCGCCAGTTCACCCTGAACGGCGTCCAGACCTACTACTTCCTGTACTACACGGAGGTCACCGAGGACAGCCCGGTGGAGGGCGTCCACGCCCACTACTTCGTCCTCAACGGCGACACCCTCTACACCATGGTGTTCCAGGCCATGCCCACCGAGGACTTCTCCCGCCTCGCCCCCACCTTCGACAAGGTGGCCGAGAGCTTCGAGGTCGACGACCCCGTGCCGCCGCCGGCCACGCCGGCCACGCCGGCCAGCACCGCCGCCCCCGCCGAGACCACCACCCCGACCACCGGCGGCTGAGGGCCCCGGCCGGCACCCGCCGGCCCGGGTCACCGGTTGAGGAGCAGGGCCCCGCAGTCGCCGCACCGGTAGGCGGTGGTGTCCAGGCGCAGCTGCCAGTCGGCCGGCAGGCGGGCGATGGCCCGGCACGACCGGCACTGGAGCTCGTTGGTGTGGGCCGCCTGGCCGGCGCCGAAGAGGTTGCTGGGAAGCCCCGTCTTGGACCGGGCCACCGCCTCGCTGTAGCGGGCGTTCTTGCGGGCCTCCAGGCGGATGCGCTGGAACGCCCGGGCCTGGGACTCGTGGGCCCGGGCGGCCCGCTCGGCGGCCGCCCGGGAGGCCTGGATGCGGGCCGCCCGCTGGGCCGACGTCTCCCCGCTCCGCCGGGCGGTCCGCGACCACGCCCCCACGTCGCCCCCCATCCACGGGCCCCGGCGGCCGCCACCGGCGGCGGACCCGTCCTCGTCGTCGTAGAGGCCCTCGGCCCGGCGGGCCGAGCGGTCCCGAGCCAGCTTGTAGGCCTCGTTGAGCTCGGCCATGCGCTGCTCGGCCGCCCGCCGAACCTTGTCGGAGCGCTCCTGGTAGCGGTCGGGGTGGTACTTCTTGGCCAGCGTCCGGTAGGCCTTGGTGATCTCCTCGGGCGTGGACATCGACGAGATGCCCAGCACCTCGTACGGGTTGACCCGCCGGGCCCGCTGCGGTCGAGCGGTCACGGCGCGCGGGCCGGGGACCGGCCGGCTGCCGGCGCACCGTCGGCGCCCGTGGCCATGGCGTGACGCTCCCCTCGCTCCAAGATCGACTTGTCCCCCAGCTTCGCCTCGTCCGGGGCGGATCGTACCGGCATCCGGTGGCCCACTCCACACGCCGGGCGCCCGGGACCGGGCGCGGCGACCGGG
>JBKHXC010000407.1:0-4358 GCA_046566225.1 Acidimicrobiia bacterium | reverse complement strand
CAGCAGGACGTGACCCCCCACCGCCATGGCGGCGAGGACCACCTCCACCACCTGGTGCTGGCCGACCACCACCCGGGCCACCTCGGCGGTCACCGCGTCGCGCAGGGACCGCAGGTCCCCGCCGCCGGCCGCCGCCGGCGTCACCTCCCCGCCCCTTCCAGCCGGGCCAGGGCCCGGCCGGCGGCCACCACGTCGTCGTCGCTGGCGGCGGGGCGGAACAGGGCGTCCACGTCGGCGGGCGCCAGGCCCAGGCCGGCGGCCGCCCGGCGGAGGTCGCCCTCGCCCGCGTCGGGACCGACCCCGGTGCGGGCCGCCAGCCGCCGCCGGGCCGCCTCCTGGAGGGGCGCCAGCGACTCGGCCCGCCGCCCGGTGCGGGCCAGCGTGGCGGCGACGGCGTCGACGTAGGCCCGGCGGGCGGGCGGCAGGGGGCGCTCGTCGTCCTCGGGCGGCCCGAACCGCCGCCCCCTCGACCACATGAAGGCGGCGGCGGCCACCAGGGCCAGGCCGGCCGCCCACCGCCAGCGCCAGGGGACGGCGCCCAGGCCCCGTGCCCGCCCGTAGCCGTGGTGGGCCTCGGCGAAGTCCACCGGCCGTCCCGGCGCGCCGACGGCGGCCACGCCGAAGGCCGCGTTGTCGGCCTCGTCGAGGAGGCGGTTGTGCCACACCGACGGGTCGGCGACGGCCAGCACCCGTCCCGCCCCCCGGGTGGCGACGGTGGCCAGGGTGGCGGCGCCGCCGGCCAGCACGGGCAGCGAGGGCCCGGCGCCGGCCCACGACCCCCGCCCGGCGGTGACCACCTCGGCGATCCCGGCCACCTCGGGGACCGGGACCAGCGGGCGGGCGCTGCCGACGCCGGCGGGCGACCACGACGCCGGCCCCGCCAGCCGGCGCAGGGCCGGGCCGGGATCGGCTCCGGCCACGACCAGCCGGCCGCCCGCCTCCACGAAGCGGGCGACGGCGTCGGCCTCGGCCGGCGTGACGTCCCGGGCGCCGGCCACCACCAGCGTGGCCGCCGGGTCCAGGTCCACCTCGGCCAGACCGGCCCGGAGCCGGCGGACGGGATGGCCCCGGTCGGCCAGCAGCTGGGCGTAGGCGGCGAGGCCCTCGGGGGCGGTGGCGTACGACGACGACGCCGGGCCGCCCGGCTCCGACCCGCCCGTCACCGCCTCCAGGCCGGCCAGGGCGACGTTGAGCCCCAGCACGGCGGCGGCCACCGCGACCGCCCGGCGGGCGCCGGGCCGCAGGGCCCGCCACCGCTCCACCGGCGAGGGCGACGTCACCGGCGCCCGGCGCCCTGCACCACGCGGGGCCATCCGGCGCGGGCGGCCGCCACGTCGTCGGGCGTGGCCGGGCGCCCGCCGTAGGCCACCTCCTCGAAGGCGGCGGCCAGCTCGGGCAGCGGCGGCAGCGACAGGTGGCGGGCCAGCTCGCCGGTGGTCAGCGCCGGCCGGTCCACGATGGCGCCGGCCCGGTCGAGGCGCACCAGGCCGGCCCGGAACCGCAGCCGCAGCGCCGTGCGCAGGTCGCCCGCCGCCTCGGCGGCCGCCGCCCGCCGCTCCAGCTCCTCGGGGTCGTCGTGGCGCTCGGGCCCGCCGGGCGGCCGGGAGCGGCCGATGCCGGCCGCGCTGCGCCGGCCGACCAGCCGGGAGGCCACCAGGGCGGACGCCACCAGGACGGTCGTCCCCAGCGCCGCGGCGGCGAGGGCGTTGTCGGCGACCTCGGCCCACAGGCGTCCCACCGGGCGGGTGAGCGGGGAGGCCCACTCCCCGAGCCGGCGCAGCACGCCACGGAAGGGGCGGGGCAGGGGCGACGGGTTGAAGCGCCGCCCCTCCAGGATCTCGGCCGCCTGGTCGCGGGCGGCGCCGGCCGCCGGCGGCGCCCCGGCCCCCCCGGCGCCCAGGGCGGCCAGGCGGGCGGCCAGCTCGTCGCCGGCGGCGCCGTCGAGCGCCCGCCCCAGGTCCACGGGGCGGCCGTCGACGCGCTCGACCCGGCGCAGGGCCTCGGCCGCCCGGGGGTCCGACGCCGCCCGCCCGGCCAGGCGGCGCAGCTCGTCGGCCGTCACCTCCACGCCGGCCGGCTGCCCGGCCCCGGCCGCCGGGGGGGCGAGCACCACGGCGGCCAGGACGGCCAGCACCACGGCGGCCCGGGCCACCCCGGCGGCGGGCGGGCCGGCGGTCGTCGTCCGCCCCGGTCCCCACCCGGCGACGGCCGCCGGCCCGGCGGTCCTCACCGAGCCGACCGGGCCCGGGCGCCGGCGGCACCGACCCCCCCGCTCAGCGGTCGTCATCGAGCCGGCCCCACCCCGGCGGCGCGGCCGGCGGCTCACGGTCCTCACCATCGGGCGCCTCGCCCGCCGGTGGGGGCGCGGCCGGCGGCTCGGGGTCGCTGCCGGGTGGCGACCAGCCGGGCGGCGGCGGCCACAAAGGGGGGTCGCCCCGGCCCCCGCCGGGCGCCCAGCCGGGAGGCGGCGGCCAGAACGGCGGCCGGTCCCCCTCGTCGCCCGCCGCCCGGGTCGGCGCCCCGGGGCCGGTCGGCACCCCGGCGGGGGGCTCGACGCCGACCCGGTGGGCCAGCAGCTCGAGGTCGAAGCCCTCCTTGCGGACGCGGAGGTCGAAGTACACGACGGCGACGACGGCGGCGGTGAACGGCGTGGTGAGCACGGTGCCCACCGTGTCGGTCACCGCCTGGGCCACCGCCACCACCACGTCGTTGTCGCCCACGCCGACCACCACGAGCAGCAGGGCGGAGATCATGGCCTGGACGACGGCGGCCAGGAAGAAGGCGACGAGGAGCACGCCCACCGTCGGCCACCACCGCTCGCGCACCAGGTCCCGGGAGCGCCGCAGGGCGCGCCGGCCGCGGACGTCCTCGAGGAGCAGCGCCGGGACGGCCACCGCCCAGGCCACGTAGAAGTAGACGCCGGGCACGATGCAGGCCAGGAAGCCCAGGCCCACCAGGAAGCCGAACAGGATGGTGAGCCACACCAGCGACCCCAGCCGGGCGGCGGCGAAGCGCAGCGACTCCCGCCAGTCGGGGCGCTCGTCGAGGTAGGCGCCGCTCACCAGCTTGAAGCTGGCGCCGGTGGCGAGCTGCGACGAGACCAGCGACACCAGGCCGATCAGCAGCAGGCCGCCCAGCAGGGACCACACCTCGCCGGCATCGAGGGTGGGCGCTCCGGTGGCGTCGACCGGACCGGACAGGAGGCCGTCTCCCTCGTCGGGCACGATCGACACCTGCACCAGGGCCCGCAGCACGGCGACGGGGGCGACCACCACGGCCACCGCCTTCACCAGGTGGGTGAAGCGCTCCCGGTAGACCTTGATGGCGAGGTCGAGGATCTCGCCCACGGCGAGGGGTCGCAGCTGGGCGGCGTCCATCGGCGGGCCACAGTAACCGTCGGGGGCGGAGCGGGCGCCGGCGGCGGGCGGCGGCGGGTCACCGCAGCCGCACCGCCACGGCGGCGCCCAGCCCGTCCTCGGCGGTGCCGATGAGCTCGCCCGTCACCGCGTCGGCCAGGAACTCGGCGAAGGACTCGCACGTCGGCGGCAGGTCGGCCAGGGCCAGGGCCATCTCCCGGTGGGCGGCCTCCGAGCCGGGCAGGGCCGAGTGGTCGCCCCACGCGGGCGGGCTGACCACCGTGTTGGTGGCGCCCGGCAGGTACGACCGGGGGGCCGGGACGATCACGTCGGCCCGGGCGCCGATGGACGTGACCCGTACGCCCTCGGGCAGGGGCCGGCGGTTGAGGTCGCGCACGAAGTCCGACGTCTCGGCCAGCTGGGCGACCGACGTCGAGGTGGGGTCGACGGGGGCGACGCCGGCCCGGGCGAGCACCGAGGCCGCCTCCAGCGCCGCCCTGCCCTTGCGGGTCATCCCCACCAGCACCAGCGCGGTGGCGATGTCGGCGCCCTGGTGCGGCGAGGCGAGGGTGGTCAGCCGCTCGACGCCGGGCGGGGCCCGCGAGCCCAGCGCCGCCCGGGCCACCATGCCTCCCTGGGAGTGCGCGACCACGTCGATGGGCACGCCCGGGTCCTCGGCGTGCATCCGCTCCAGCAGCTCCCGGAGGCGCCGGGCCGACTCCCGGATGTCGACCTGGGTGTCCATCGGGTCGTAGGGCTGGTCGGCGATGGTGCCGCCCCGGTAGGAGAACCGCACCCGGTCGGCGTCGGCGTAGCCCAGCCGGGCGGTGTCCACCTCGTCGATCGAGTCGTGCCCCGAGTGCGACCCCAGGCCGGCCACCAGGACCACCTTGCGCCGCCCCCCGCCCACCGGCGGCTGCACCGAGGGGGGCGTGCAGTGGTCCCGCCGCACCCACCACTCCCACCCGCCCCCGGTGACCCCCACGGGGGCCGCCAGGGTGG